>CAZTHU010000001.1:0-28249 GCA_964613575.1 uncultured Eubacteriales bacterium
AATTGTTATGAGTGTATTGGATTAGATTATTATTATTTGGGGAGTGATAAGTTATGTTTATAGAGATGAAGAAAGATGCTAGAGTGTTAAATAGTCTATCAAAGGAGCATAATTGTTTAAATAAAAGTAAGTTTAATCAATTTGATTTTAAAAATAAACATGTTAGTTGTCCACATTTGGATCTAGAACACGTTGGTATATTTGGACAAAAAGCACAAGCTTTAATTGGTGGGTATGATTATGATAGTATACAAAAGCTAATTACGCATAAATCTTTTGACAATTTGAAAGAATTTCAAGATAGTAAACCTTCGGCTAATAGAGATTCTATAAAGATATATTCTTATAGGACAAATGTAAGAGGGGACTTATCTAAATACGAGTGCGTGTGGTATAAATTAAAATCTCCAGAGGTTATTGATCAAAACTTAGAAATACCAAAAAAGGGGCCAGTGCTTGTTCCTGAAAAAATATTAGAGCTTGCATTTGAAAAAGCTAGAAAAATAGCGCCTAATGTTGCCTCTAAAGTTGATGCATTAGGTTATAAATTTATATTTGAAAGCGAGGATATGAAAACGGGATTTCACTGGATAAGGTCTGATTTAACTATTGATTTAAAAAAAAATAAGGAAGTATATATTAAAACACCAACCCTTATTACAAATAAGTTTGTACCTATATTTGGAGGTATGACTTATTGCAAGCTTTTTACACCAAAAGATGCAGTAAATATTTTGCTAGATATTGCAAATGGGAATTTGGGTAAAATTTAGCTTTTGTTTATAGCTATCAGTTGCTTATAAACACAAATCATAGTACTTCTATACACAGAGTGCTATGTGGCTATAAATTCGAGGAGTATTAGCGATGTAGGCATCGGATAATAAAGTAGAACTAAACAACTACCCTTTAGGGTAGTTGTTTAGTTCTACTTGCTTTTATAGCTATTATAAGCATATAAATGGGCAAGTATACCAGAAAAACGATTGAAATAATAAGGTGCAGAACAGGGTTAGAACCATACTTTTTAATTATATAATAATAACCCCAAAAGAGTATTACAATTATTGCTATGTTCACGACGAAAGATACTAACGCACCTATTATAGGTATTGAATCAATAATATTAATACCTAAAGGAATAAGAGTTAATAATAAAGGCATGTGTTGTTTATACTTTTTTAGTATATTCGCTAAACCTGTATTACTATCATAAGCTCCAGCTACATCAAACAATTGTGCAAATATGTATGTAGAAGCTATAGGTATAAAAGCTAACCAAGCATTTTCGATTCTTTCTATTTTGCACAGTTTAAATAAAGCTATCGCATAAATTGCATAAAGTACAATCGCTAATATCACTATGGATATAACAGCAACTAAAAAAAATAATAAAAATCCCGAAGGCGGTCCTAATGAAGTAAAAAAATCACTATTTATAACTGTCCTATTCATCTCGTTTCACCCCCTTTTTTTAGTTAAAATGTTAAAACAGCACTCCAATGCTAAGAGCTTATTTTAATAGTTAGTAATTTATTTTTTTTTACACTTATGCTAAAAAGTAGCATGTTTATTTAAAAATGTCAATTGTTCTTAAAAGCAATTTTGCTTTATTGACGAGTTTTTTTTTTTGTGATAGGATGCATATGTTGAATTGTAGTGTATTTACAAGGCTGTACAAAATTTTTTAGAGGATGTGAAATTTAGATATGGAGTTTGATTTGATTAATGAAATTACAAAAAATTATGCAAAATTAGAGGGAGCAAGTGTTGTTATTGGAGGGTGGATAAGAACTATAAGAACATCAAAGAATGTAGGGTTTATTGATGTGAACGATGGGAGCTGTTTTAAAAATGTACAAGTTATTTTTGATAAGGATTTGCCAAATTATTCGGAGGCAGAAAAATTAACTACAGGCTCAACTATCGTGGTCGAAGGAGAGGTGGTTCTTACCCCTAATTCTAAGCAACCATATGAAATTAAGGCAAATAAAATAAATATTGAAGGAAAATGTGATATCTCATATCCTTTGCAAAAGAAGAAACATAGCTTCGAATATTTAAGGACAATAGCACATTTAAGACCAAGAACTAATACTTTTTCAGCAGTTTTCAGAGTTAGATCAATTTTAACTCATGCAATTCAATTGTTTCTTTATCAAAGAGGTTTTGTGTATATTACAACGCCATGTATAACTACAAGTGATTGTGAAGGTGCTGGAGAGGCATTTAGAATATCTACTTTTGATTTTGCAAATGTACCAATGAACACAGATAAAACAGTGGATTATAGTAAGGATTTTTTTGGTAAGGAAGCTTTTATGACGGTAAGCGGACAGCTTAATGTAGAGCCGTTTTGTACAGCGTTTAGGAATGTATATACATTTGGACCTAGCTTTAGAGCAGAAAACTCGAATACAAGTAGACACGTAGCTGAGTTTTGGCAAGTTGAACCTGAAATGGCTTTTGCAGATCTTAAAGACATGATTCAAGTTGTTGAAGATATGACTAAATTTATAATTAAATTTGTTTTAGATAATGCACCAGAAGAACTTGAGTTTTTTGATAAGTTTATTGAAAAAGGATTAATAGAAAAGCTAACAAGAATTGTTGAGTCTGATTTTGCATCTATAACTTATACTGAAGCTATAGATATCTTGCTAAAATCTGGGAAGGAATTTGAAATACCAGTTAAATGGGGAGGTGGAATCCAAACAGAGTATGAGCGTTATCTTGCTGACGAGGTATACAAGAGACCAGTTTTTGTAACTGATTATCCTAAAGAGTCAAAGGCTTTTTATATGAGGTTAAATGATGATGACAAGACAGTTGCAGCTACAGATTTATTATTCCCTGGGTTAGGCGAAATTGTTGGGGCTAGTCAGCGTGAAGAAAGATATGATGTTTTAGTTCAAAGAATTAAAGAGTTGGGCCTAGAGGTAGAGGATTATGATTGGTACTTAGAATTACGTAAATTTGGGACATGTGTTCATAGTGGATTTGGGTTAGGGGTAGAAAGAATGATTCAGTTTATAACGGGAATGGAAAATATCAGAGATGTCGTTCCTTATCCTAGAGCACCTAAATCAGCGGAATTTTAACCATTTGTAATAATGCAATAATTGCCAGAAAAGTGCACTTGTGCAGGTTATATTGTTTACGGAAGGGGAACGAAATGGGGTTTTTTGATAAATTAAAAGACGGTTTAAACAAAACACGAAAGGGCATTGTAACTAAAATTGATGAGGTTTTAGTTTCATTTGGAAAGATAGATGAGGAGCTGTTTGAGGAGTTAGAAGATATTTTAATTTCTTCGGATGTGGGTGTAAATACTACGATGAAGATTATTGAGGCTGTTAAGCTTGATGTTAAAGAAAAAAAGCTTACAGAAGCTTCGGATGTTAGAGATGTTTTAAAAGATCAAATGAGAGGAATTTTAGGTGTTGAAAATGAATCATTAGATCTTAAAACCACTCCTTCGATTATTTTGATAGTGGGAGTTAATGGTGTTGGAAAAACAACATCAATAGGAAAAATTGCGCATAAGCTTAAATGTGAAGGTAAAAAGGTAATGGTAGCTGCTGCAGACACTTTTAGAGCAGCTGCTATAGAACAATTGCAAATATGGACTGATAGAGCGGGTGTTGATTTGATAAAGCACTCAGAGGGAGCAGATCCAGCTGCTGTAGTTTTTGATGCTATTGTTGCAGCAAAGGCCAGAAAAACAGATGTTTTAATATGTGATACGGCAGGGAGGCTTCACACCAAAAAGAATCTTATGCAGGAGCTAGGTAAAATTGGGAGAATATTAAGCAAGGAACTTCCACATGCGTCTAAAGAAGTTTTACTTGTTCTTGATGCAACTACTGGACAAAATGCTATAAGTCAGGCTAAAATTTTTAAAGAGGCTGTTGATATTAATGGAATTGTTTTAACAAAGCTTGACGGGACCGCTAAGGGTGGGGTTGTGATTTGTGTTAAGTCAGAATTAGATGTTCCAATAAAGTTTATTGGAGTAGGAGAGGGTGTAGATGACTTGCAAAGTTTTAAAGCTGAAGAATTTGTAGATGCATTGTTTAATTAGGTCATTTGAAAGGAGAATTTATTGTTATGGTGTATGACTATTATAAGGAAATGAAAAGCAGAAAGGGAAATAAAAAAATTTTTGTAATAGCAGGATTAGTTTTAGCTTTTATACTTCTATCTATAGTTTCTAGCATCTATTTGGAAGTTATACAGCTAAAAGAGATAGGCGATTTTGATACGGTTTTTTGGACTAATTTTGCATATAAGGCAATTTTTGCGTCGATAGTATTTGTAATTATATTCTTAGCAATCTTTATAACCAATATACAAATCAAAAAAAATTTTGAGAGGTATTTTAAAGGGTTAGATGGTAAGTTGAGCAAAGTTTATAATATCCCAGTTGCACTTTTAATTGCATTAGTTGGAGCATTCTTTAGTAAAGAGGCATTTTTTGAAAAAGGTTTGATGTATCTTAATCGGGTAAATTTTGAAACCGTAGACCCAATTTTTGGATTAGACATAGGATACTTTCTGTTTTCTAGACCATTCCTAATGACTGTATACGAATTTTTTAGTGCGCTTATGATTTTTTTGATTATATATACCGTTGTTTACTATATCCTTCTAGGGGTAGGTTCGGTAGATAAAATTGTGCTAAAATCATTAAATCTTGACAACTCTTCGTTGAAGCCTTTTTTTAGGCATAACTTAGTTAATATTGCGTTGTTTTTCTTTATAAGGACTTTTTCTTATAGGTTTAGAGGAGAGGGGTTGGTTTATTCAACCTTTGAAAATGTTAGAGGGGCAGGATATGTTGATGTGAATATTTGGCTAAACTTTTTCAAGGTTATACCATTTGTTCTTATGTCACTTGTTGTCATAGCATTAGTTAGTTTGTATAAAGGTAAAATAAAAAGAAGCTTAACTACAATACTTGTTTATCCTGCTATTTGGATTTTAGTATCGTTAATTGCAAGTGGAGTTCAATTTTTTATGGTTACACCAAATGTTTCAAGTTATGAAGGTCCATTTATTGGAAATAATATAGCAATGACAAAGCTAGCCTTTGGGTTGGACCAAATAAAATCTGTTGATTTTCCTGATATACAAGAACTTACGCCAGAGGTTTTAGAAAGAAATAAGCAAACTGTAGATAATATAAGGATAATAGATTACTCATCTACCTTAGCCAATAATAGGCAGGTTCAATCACTTAGAAATTATTACACATTTAGACATGGAAGTATTGTTAATTTCCCACAGGATGGTGAAAACATACCAGCATTTATTACAGCAAGGGAGATGGAACGTGATAATCTCCCAGATAAGACATATCTTAGTAAAAGGTTTAGGTATACACATGGTTTTGGTGTAGTAGTTAACCCGTTAAATGAGATATCAAATCAAGGGCAGGTAAGATTTATTCTTGGGGATTTAGAAGATGGTAATAAAAATTTAGAAAATCCTGCTATTTACTATGGACTCCTTTCTGATGATTATGTTTATACTAATGCGCAAGAATTGGATGAAATTAATTATGATGGAACTGCAAGTGTAAGATATGAAGGTGATGGTGGGCTCTTGATGACACCATTAAATAGGCTTTTGTTTTCCATTTACTATGGTGATTATCAAATGCTTGTTTCTCGGCATATAAATAATCAAACTAGACTTTTATTAAATAGAGAAGTGGTTAACAGAGCAAGAATGGCACTTCCGTTTTTAAAAATTGATGATGATCCTTATATTATGATAAGTGATGAGGGGCGTCTAAAATGGGTTGTAGATGGGTATACTACATCGAATAGTTTTCCATATTCTCAAAGTGTCAGAGATTTTGGATTTGGAGAATATAACTATATAAGAAACTCAGTTAAGATATTGGTAGATGCTTATGATGGTACTGTTGAGTGTTATGTTATAGACAGGGAAGACCCTGTGATTAAGGTTTATAAAAATATATATCCACAGGTTTTTGCAGAAGGTGATCTTCCTTTGGATGTAAGAAGTTACATGAAATATCCAGAATATTTGTTTAATGTTCAAACAAGGCTTTTAAGAAGATATCATCTTGGCGAAGATGAAGTAGGAAAGTTCTTTTCAAATACAGATTTATGGGAAATATCAAAAACTTTAGGTTCTCAAACTTCTAATGTGGTCGATATAGAGCCATTTTATAATATGATAAGGCTTCCTGGTGAAATTTCAGATTCAGAAGAATTTATATTAATGAGACCTTTCTCGCCTTCTGGGGAAAGAAATAATATGGTTTCATGGCTTGCAGCAAGAAATTCATACGAAAATTATGGAGAAATGGTGCTATTTCAGTTTTCTAGAGATAGTAATGTTTTAGGGCCACAACAAGTTGGTGTGACTATAGATCAAGATGATGAAATCTCTTCTGCTACTACATTATGGGGGCAATCCGGTTCTAGTGTTTATAAGGGAAGCTTATTGGTTATACCTATTGAAGAGTCAATACTGTATATTCAACCTATATACGTAAGGGCGGAAACTGGTTCTTCTATTCCAGAGGTAAGAAGAATTATAGCAGGTTTCCAAAAAGATGGCCAGTTTGTTTTTGGAGCAGGTCAAATGCTTGAAACAGCATTAGAAAACATGTTTGAGAGTGCTAAAAGAGGGGAAGTTATTATTGATGATATACCTGAATCGGATTTGGACAAAGAAATTCAAGATGAGCAAGAGCAAGAACAAGAAGTAGAACAAGAATTAGAAGATGACCACGAGCGAGAAATTGAAGAAATGATAAATGGTGATTTAGAAAATATTTTAAACCAGATTAGCAATAGGTTTGACAGTATTAAAACTGATTTAGATAGTTTAGAAAAACTTATAGAGGATCTTGATTTAAGATAAAAGCATGAATAAATCACTCTCTTTACTCGAATAATAAGGGTAAAGGGAGTGATTTTTTTGATTCGTAAATTATTTAGATTTGTTTTTTTGATGATTTTTTCTATCTCTTTATTTATAGGCTGTGAAGAAAATATAAAGGATAGTGAATTAGATTCATTAAGACTAGAAGGCGGAGCTGAAATAACAACAAGGGAGCCGTCTCCTGTATCAAATAATATTTTGCAGGCAAAATATTCAGAATTTGTATTCTTAAGCGGTCAGAAAGATGACTTTAGGGTTGCTTTAACCTTTGATGATGGACCGGATCCAAGATATACGACAAGAATTCTAGACATACTAAAAAAACATGATGCTAGAGCAACATTCTTTTTAGTGGGTGCAAGGGCGAAGGCTTATCCAGATATAGTAAAAAGAATGAGAGATGAGGGGCATAGTGTTGGAAACCACACATTTTGGCATCCAAATCTTGCGAAAGAAGGAACGCAAAGGATGCATTGGGAGCTTACCCAAACCTCGAAGGTTTTACATGATATCTTAGGTTATCGAACATCTTTATTTAGAGCACCCTATGGTTCGCTTAATGAAGAATTAGTTGAATTAGCAGGCAGTATGGGTTATAAATTTATAGGTTGGTCTGTAGATTCAAATGATTGGATGCAGCTATCTAGCGAACAGATTAAAAAAAATGTTCTTTCCAATGTAAATCCGGGAAGTATTATTCTAATGCATGATGGTGGGCACTGGACAATGGATCTATTAGGAACAGTAGATGCTTTAGAGGAAATTATTATAAGACTAAAAGAAGATGGTATCGAGTTTGTAACAGTGGACGAGCTTTTAGATCTCCCTGTTGAAAAAGAATAAAATTCATTTTTCAAGGGTGAATTAAAGGTTCTTCATTTTGATGAAGATTTAGGTCAGTATAATAATAAAGGCGGAAGTTATGATCATAAAAATCAAAAGATGAAGTTTGATACAGAACATTTTAGCATGTTTTTTATAACAACATCAAATAGAGGCTATAACGACTTATCATCTGAAAACCATTGGGCGAAAAGATTTGTTGAATCTTTAGCAGCTAGAGGTATAGTTAATGATGTTGCTGATGGTCAAGATTTTCACCCATCTGATAGTATAACAAGAGGTGAGGTTGCAATAATGGTAGGTAATGCGTTTAATCTCTTAGAATATGACTTGCCTAATTCGTTTAATGATGTTGATGATGATGCAATTTATGCCCGACATGTAGCGTCTTTGTATAAGAATAGAATCATAAGAGGAACAGGTAATGGTAGGTTTAATCCGTATGAGGAGATTAAACGTCAAGATGTTGCAATTGTATTATCAAATGCTCTTTTGCTAAAGCATAAGAATTCCTTGAGACTTCCTATCCATACTCAACGTTATCTAGAAAATTTTGATGACGCCCAAGAAATTTCAAATTATGCTAGTCGTCATATTGCATTTTTATCAGAATTGGGTATTTTAAACGGAAATAAGCAAGGCGACCAATTGAATGTAAATCCGCATTCATCGCTAGGTCGAGCTGAGATGGCAACACTTATATATAATAGTTTGCAATTAAAAAATATACAATCGTTCCCAGATTGTGTTTTGACAGAAGGTGTAAATGTGAATTAATACTTTTTTAATAAAAAAGAACTCTTGGCTTGAATAGTTAAGACCAGGAGTTCCGTTTTTGTTAAATTTTAGTCAAAATATGATTCTAACTGAGTCTTAAGGCTTGTTCACAAACTTAACATTTAGAATGCTGTTAAATTATGTATTTTATTTGATGTGAAGAATAAGTTTAGCTTGCCTTACCATTAATGTCTTTAGATGCTTTAGAATTATTCCACATTTTCACAAGCTCTTCCTCGGTTAGTGTTTCTTTTTCTATAAGAGCTTTTGATATTTTTTCAAGCGCGTTTTTATTTTTTTCTAAATATTCTAAAGTCTCTTTGTATAATGTTTGCGACATCACCTTTATTTCCTCTAGTACTTTTTCACTTTTTATATCTATAACATCAAGATTTATCATACCAAAATTACTCATGCCAAATACTTTTACCATCGTGTGTAATTTTTGTGTAGCCATTCCAATATCAGAGCTTGCACCTGTAGTAATTTTATTTTCATCGTTAAATAATATAAATTCAGCTGCTCTACCACCATAAGCAATCATTATATCATTTTTAATATCCTCTTTTGAAAGAAGATGTTCTTTTTCATTATTTATAAATGTCACTCCACCTGCACCACTTGTAGAGGCAATGATAGATACTTTAGGTACATTTTTATTTGCTAAAAATTTTGCAATAATAGCATGCCCTGCTTCATGATAGCCAACCGTTTTTACCTCTATAGGATCTCTATCTAAGTTCTTTCGTTGATATCCCTTCATGACTGCTTTATAAAAAGCCTCATCTAAATCTTCATTGTCTATAGCTTTTTTTCTTTTTACAGAGGCACTAATTGCAGCTTCATTTATTATCTTTGCAATATCGGCACCTGAACATGTTGAGGTGTATTTTGCAAGGCTTTCAAAATCGATTTCCTTGGCCAATTTTTTATTTTTCGAATAATATTCAATTATTTTTTTTCTATCATTTATATCAGGAAGTCCAATTGTTATATGTCGATCAAAACGACCTGAACGGGTAAAGGTTTCGTCTAATGCATTTAAATTATTCGTTGCGCCAATTACTAATATTCCGCTTGATTCATTAAACCCGTCCAATTCAACAAGAAATTGTTTTAATGTTTGTTCTTTTTCAGAGTTATTATCAATACCAGCCTTTTTAGCTAGTGCTTCCAATTCATCTACAAATATAACACAAGGTGCTTTTTGACGGGCATCTTTAAATAACTGTCTAACCCTAGAAGCACCAACACCTACATACATTTCTACAAATTCTGATGCATTTACATTAAAAAATGGTACATCTGCCTCGCCAGCTATTGCTTTTGCAAATAATGTTTTTCCAGTTCCAGGTGGTCCATGAAGTATAACTCCTTTAGGAAGTTTTGCTCCAAGTTGTTGATATTTTTTAGGATTTTTCAAAAAATCGACTAAAAGAACAAGATCTGTTTTGGTTTCTTCGTGACCAGCTACGTCAGAAAATTTTACATTTGATGTTATGACTATATTTTCTTTAGTGTTTTTGTTTTTGGGCATATATCCCCTCAAAAAGAGTAATAGAATACCAATAGGTATGATTACAAATAGGATCTCAAGTAAAAACCTAATAGCATTCATGTGAAATGGTGTTGGCAATTCGGAAACCTCGACACCATTTTCTAGCAAGAATTTTCTAAACTCTGGAAAATCTGGATCGGATACAAAGAAAACTTCTTCACTTTGCGTAGTAACTTTGAGTTTAGATTTATTCGATTTAAACTCAACCGTATCTATTTCACTATCTTTAACCTTTTCTCTAAATAAATTATATTTTAGGCTATCATCGGAAGATTCTTTTTCCATTTCATTATTACCCAAAATTCCGAAGCTATAGCTAACAAATAGAATACCGCCAACAATAGCTAAAATAAACAAAATTTGTTTTAAGATACTTTTATTTTTTTTCATAACATAAAATCTCCTCTAAATAACTTTTCTGAGTTTCTGTTTAAAAATCTACGCAATAATTCTCGTGACTATAGTAGTGAGATGAATTGCGCCACTTAATATATATGCTAGTTTTTATAACAACTAATATATAGTTGTTATGGAACTAGCAAAACCAGTAGTTTCCCTTAGCCAATGTTGGAAAAGCTTCGCAATGTGGTTGACCTTTCCTTTCCTTCAGAACTTTTACAGAGCCACGATAGTGCCAAGAACTATGGAATCATTCTTGGGTATCTACTTCTAATCCAAAGTAGTCAGTTAAGACTTAGGCTAGTCAATAAGAGCTTTTACAAGCCCGTCACTTTAGTGATGGATTATTGACAGAGTGTTCTAGTTTTGTTACAACGTAGTAATTTTAAAGTAGGAAAAATTAGAGTTTGAAATTTCAATATTAAGATTATTATAACATATCAATAAGAAAAAGTCAGTATTCAAACAATATCAATACAATTATTTTGTATTTAATGCAGAATAATTGTATTGTATTGTTTGTTAGCTATATTAAACAGTTAAAGATAATGATTTTTGTTTAGTTTCTTGCTGTAGGTTTAAGCTTAGCTCTTTTTTAGGTAGCTTTCTTTCTTTAGTGTTAGGAGTATATTTTGCATATATGCTATTAGAGTCTACGACTTTCTCAGCCTCTTTTTCTTCTACCCTAGGTTGTACTTGATGTTTGTTTATATAGTTTGCTAAATCTAGGTTATCTTTTAAAACAGCCAAATCGGAAGGCTTTCTTTTCCATTTGTCTAGCAGTTTTGGATTTGCTCCATTATCTAACAAGGTATCTACAGTATCTTTATTGCATTTGTAAGCAGCTATATGAAGAGGTGTAAGGTTTTTCTTAGACTTAGCATTAACATCTGCACCACTATTTACAAAAAGTTTTACAAGCTCAGAATCTTGCTTTAATACTGCTAGATGAAGTGGACTATATCCATTTTTTTCTTTAGTATTAAGCTTTATTTCATTTTCAACAAGCTTTTGAATTATTCTTTTCTTTTCATCTTGGTCAGGTAATAAGGTTTCCTTTTTATCAAAAACGCTAAGTGGATATTCAACCATGTCTGGATTAGGAATAAGTTCTTTTTTATTGTCATCAACTCTTTTAATATCGGATATGTAAGCGTTTTTTACTATAACTCCCTTTACATCACCTATAAAAAGGTTTTGTATAGGTGTTTCTTTACTTCTGTTAAAAATTTTAGTTTTTGCACCTGCATTAAGAAGAGCTTGAACTGTTTCTTCTCTTTTAAATAGATTTTTTTTAGCACTGTCTAAAAGATAACCACCAAACTCAGGATTAACATGGTCGTTAGTAGAAAAGTTAACAGTATTAGAAGATAAACTTAGACCTAAGCAAGATCTTCCTTTGTGGTCACGTGTATTTGGGTTAGCACCGTATTCCAATAAAAGACTTGTAAGTCTTGGGTTTGACGTTTTAGACGCAAAAGATATTAAAGGTACTTTATTACCTTTTTCATCTTTTAAAGTAGCGTTTGGATTGGCATTTAGATCTAATAGCTTTTCTACATCATCTAATGTAGCGTTTGTAGCAGCAAGGTGATCTTTGTTTTGCCCGTCAGTTTTTTTGAATAATTCGACTAATTTGTTTGTTGCTGTTTTACTGTAGCTGTCTGTACATGAAAATAATTTGTACATATTAATTACCCCCTTTGTATTTTATAAAAAAACATTTCTCTGTATTATGTGGATTATATAACACGATTGTTGAATATGCAACCCTTTTAAAGTTAGTTTTTAAAGTTAGTTTTTAAAAAATGGGGTTGACAATTAAGGGTTTAGATGGTATTTTATTAATTGAAATTAGCACTCAATCAGATAGAGTGCTAACAAGAGGTGATAGATATGTTTTTGGAAGACAGAAAAAAACGTATTTTAAAATCTATTATAGATGACTATATAACTACTGCAGAACCTGTGGGTTCTAGAGCTATAGCTCGCAAATATGAACTAGGTTTGAGTTCTGCCACAATTAGGCTAGAGATGGCAGATCTCGAAGAGCTAGGTTTTTTGATGCAGCCATATACGTCTGCAGGTAGGGTGCCTTCTGACAAAGGCTACAGATTTTATGTAGATGAACTTATGGATCTAGAAAAGCTAACGGTGGAACAGATTCAAAATATAAGGCGTGCTCTAAAAGATAAAATAAATGAGGTTGAACAATTAGTAAGAATGGCTTCATCTATTTTATCTAATGCAACTAACTATACTTCAATGGCTACTGCTCCGTCGATTAATAGCGTGATTGTTAAAACTATCCAACTGGTTTGGGTAGATGATAAAAAAATTTTGGTAGTTTTAGTAGTTGATGGAAATATTATAAAAAATGCCTTAAAGAGGCTTTCTTTGACTATTACTAAAGATGATACGAACATACTCACAAATTTAATAAATGAAAAAATTACAGGAATACCTTTACAACAAATTGAACAAGCGTTAAACTCTATAGAGTATTTAATACTTGGAATTGAACCAAAATTATTTAGGGAAGTTTTAGGAGGTATATTAGAATGTGTAAGTCAAATAGATGTGGTGGATTACTTTCTAGAAGGAACTAAAAATATTTTGAACTTTCCTGAATTCAAAGACTTAGATAAGGCAAGATTATTTTTAGAGATGATGGATAAAAAAGAGTACATTAGCACAATGTTAAAAACACAAGAAGATGCAAGAGATATGAATATTCAGATAGGCCAAGAAAATGAGATTATTGAAGCAAGGGATTGTAGCGTTGTTATTACGAGCTATTCCTTGGGGGACTCAATCATTGGTTCTATTGGAATTATAGGACCTACAAGGATGGAATATGCTAAGGTGATTAAATATATGAATCATATAAGAAAGATGGTAAACGAGGAAATTCAAAAGTTGGTTTCGGATTAAAAATACAATGGAGGCTTGATGTATAATGAAAAAAAACAATAAAAAGAAAGACAATTTGAAGGGTAAAGAAAATAATATTAATTTAGATGTTGAAGAAAAAGAGGGCGATAAAGACCCTCGTATTGATGAAACAGAAAGTCAACAGCCTTTAAACGATCAAGATGAGCAACATGAAGAAAAAGAAACAAATGAGGAAAATGAAGTTAAAAATTTAGAAAAAAAATGCGATGATTATGCAAAAAAAATGCAAAAAGTTGCGGCTGATTTTGAGAATTACAAAAAAAGGGTTTTAAAAGAAAAGCAAACAACATATGCTGATGCATTAATAGAAGCAGTAGAAGCATTTTTACCCTTGATGGATAATTTTGAAAGAGCACTGAAAGTATCTTCAGACTGTGAAAAAGACCCTTTTAGGGAGGGGATTGAAATGTTGTTTAAGCAATTTGAGGAAGCCTTTTTTAAACTAGGAGTTAAAGAGATTAAATCGTTAGGGGAAACATTTGATCCGCAACTACATAATGCAGTTATGCATATAGAGGATGAAAGTTTTTCAGACGGTGAGATTATTGAAGAACTTCAAAAAGGTTATCTTCTAGGAGATAAAGTCATAAGGCATAGCATGGTGAAAGTAGCTAATTAAATTGGTAGCAAATGTTCTTATATGTAAAAGATACAGCTACCAAACAAAAATACAAATTATAGATAGGAGGAATTTTATATGTCAAAAGTAATCGGTATAGACTTAGGAACAACAAACTCATGTGTTACTTTTATGGAAGGTGGAGAGCCTACTGTTATAACTAACTCAGAAGGTGCTAGAACAACAGCTTCGGTTGTTGCGTTTTCAAAAACTGGAGAAAGGTTAGTAGGACAGGTTGCAAAAAGACAAGCTATTACAAATCCGGATAGAACTATTGCATCTATTAAAAGAGACATGGGAACTGGAAGAAAAGTAAAGGTGGACGATAAGGAGCATTCTCCACAAGAGATTTCAGCAATGATTCTTCAAAAGCTTAAGGCTGATGCTGAAGGATATATAGGAAGTGAGGTTACACAGGCCGTTATAACTGTTCCAGCATATTTTAGTGACTCTCAAAGACAGGCAACAAAGGATGCTGGTAAGATTGCAGGTCTAGAAGTTTTAAGGATTATCAATGAGCCTACCGCGGCGGCTTTAGCTTATGGAATGGATAAAGAAACAGATCAAAAAATACTTGTGTTTGATTTAGGTGGAGGAACATTTGATGTATCAATCCTAGAAATAGGTGATGGTGTATTTGAGGTTATGGCTACAAATGGTAACAATAAACTTGGTGGTGATGATTTTGACGATAAGGTTATAGACTTTTTAGTATCATCATTTAAAAAAGAAAGTGGAATAGATTTAAGTCAAGATAAGATGGCTTTGCAAAGACTAAAAGAGGCTGCTGAAAAAGCAAAGATTGAGCTCTCTAGTGCCACTACAACAAATGTAAATCTCCCATTTATAACTGCTGATGCAACAGGACCTAAGCATTTAGATGTTACTCTTACAAGAGCAAAGTTTGATGAAATAACTGCAGACTTAGTAGAAAAAACAATGGAACCTACAAGACTTGCGATGAAAGATGCAGGACTTAATCCTGGAGAGATAAATAAAATTCTTTTAGTAGGTGGTTCTACTAGAATACCTGCGGTACAAGATGCGGTAAAAAAATTCTTTGACAAAGATCCATTCAAAGGTATAAATCCTGATGAATGTGTTGCAATTGGTGCGGCGATTCAGGCGGGCGTATTAACAGGAGATGTAAAAGATTTATTGCTCCTTGATGTAACACCTCTTTCTCTTGGTATTGAGACAATGGGTGGAGTTTGCACTAAACTAATAGAAAGAAATACAACTATACCCGCAAAAAAGAGTCAAGTGTTTTCAACGGCTGCTGATGGTCAAACAAGTGTTGAAATCCATGTCCTTCAAGGAGAAAGAGAAATGGCAGGATATAATAAAACCTTAGGAAAGTTTCATTTAACTGGTATTCCTTCTGCTCCTAGGGGAGTTCCTCAAATTGAGGTTTCATTTGATATTGATGCTAACGGTATAGTCAATGTTTCAGCTAAAGATTTAGGCACCGGAAATGAGCAAAAAATAACAATAACGGCTTCGACTAATCTTACTGAAGATGAAATCCAAAATGCAGTTAACGATGCTAAGAAATTTGAGGCAGAAGATAAAAAGAAGAAGGAAGAGGTTGAAACTAGGAATCAAGGTGATTCCTTAGTATACCAAACAGAAAAAGCTTTGAAAGATCTAGGTGATAAGATTGAGCAAGAAGATAAAGATAAGATAACAGGACCACTTGAAGAACTTAAAACTGCGCTTTCTGGCTCTGATATTGAGGAAATTAAAACTAAGACAGAAGCGTTGCAAAATATTTTCCATGAGATAACCTCTAAGGTTTATGGACAACAAGGTGGTCAAGGTGGATTTGATCCAAATGCTGCAGGGTTTGATCCAAATGCTGCTGGATTTAATCCTGACCAAAATCAAGGAGCTGAGAATCCAAATCAGGATAATGTATATGAAACTGATTACGATGTAGTAGATGATGATAAGACTCAGTAATGTTAAATAATAAAAAACGGCTCCTAAAAGTTTTTAGGAGCCTAAAGTTTTTAAATAGTGAGGGATTAATTTATGGCAGAAAAAAGAGATTACTATGAGATATTAGGTGTATCAAAGGATGCTTCGGATGCTGAAATAAAGAAGGCTTTTAGAAAATATGCTAAAAAATATCACCCAGATGTAAATCCAGGTGATAAGACGGCTGAAAAAAACTTTAAAGAGGCAAATGAAGCTTATGAAGTATTAGGTGACCCTAAAAAGAAAGCTAATTATGATAGATTTGGACATGCTGCGCAAGGTGGAGGTTATGGAGGCTTTGAAGGTTTTGGAGGATTCTCTGACGGCGGTGACTTTGGTTTTGGGGATATATTTGAGGCGTTTTTTGGTGGTGGATTTGGAGGTGGCAGATCTTCTAGAAGTAGAAATGCTCCAAGAAGAGGGGCTGATCTAAAAATGAGCCTTGAGGTGACTTTTGAGGAGGCAGCATTTGGAACAGAAAATACGGTCACAATTCCAAGAATGGAACAGTGTTCTACTTGTAATGGCGCAGGCTCAAAGCCTGGAACTTCACCAGTTACATGTAAGCATTGTCATGGAAGAGGTCAAGTTGAGGTTACACAAAGGACTCCATTTGGGCAATTTGTTAATGTTAAAACATGTGATGTTTGTAGTGGTGCAGGTAAAATTAATGAAAACCCTTGTCAAACTTGTAGTGGAAATGGAAAGGTTAAAAAGAATACCAAACTCAACATAAAAATACCTGCAGGGATAGATAATGGTCAAACGATTTCTTTAAGAGGAGAAGGAGAAGCTGGTGCGAATAATGGGCCAAGTGGTGATTTGCATATCAACATAAGGGTAAAACACCATAATCTATTTACTAGGGAAGGTTATAATGTACATATCACTATTCCAATAACTTTTGTACATGCAGCACTAGGTGGAGAAGTTGAAATACCTACCCTTTATGGAAGAGAAAAACTTAGTGTTCCGGAAGGGACACAAACTGATAGGGTTTTTAAACTAAAGAATAAAGGCATTCCTTATTTAAGAGGAAGTGGTAAAGGTGACCAATATGTTAAAGTTGTTGTTGAAGTACCGGAAAGATTAAATGAAAAGCAAAAGCAGATCTTAAGGCAGTTTGCTGAAGAAACTTGTGATGATTGCTATAGACAAAGAAAGAGTTTTTTTACTAAGATGAAGGATGTCTTTGGTATTTAAGTGTTAGTTTTAGTTTGGGGAGGAAACATGGACTATTTAAAGGTAAAAATTTATACTACAAGCCAAGGTGTTGAGTCTATTACTGGAAGGCTGTATAACCTTGGCATTAATGGTTTTGAAATTGAAGATGAAAATGATTTTGATATGTTCTTACAAAACGAATCTCCAAATTGGGATTGTGTGGATGATTGTGTAAGAGAAGGTTTTGAAAAAGGAGTAGCAGTTATAAAGGTATACTTATCAAATGATAATTATGGCAAAGAAAATTTAGAACTAATAAGAGCGGATTTAAAAACTTTAAAAGCTACTCAATTAGATTATGATTTAGGTACTTTAAATATTTTACTAGAAAATGTTAAGGATGAGGATTGGGCAAATAATTGGAAGCAATATTTTACACCAATAAAGTTAGGAGAAAAGATATTCATAAAGCCAAGCTGGCAAGAACTTGATGGTTTAGATGTTGGTGAAAGAAAGATTTTTGAAATTGATCCTGGAATGATGTTTGGAACTGGATTGCATGAGTCTACTAGGCTTTGTATTAGAGCTTTAGAAAAATATTTAAAAAAAGACCAAGAAATTTTAGATATTGGTTGTGGTAGTGGTATTCTTTCTATAATTTCAGTTTTGCTTGAAGCTAAAAGTGTTAATGCGGTTGATATAGATCCGAATGTTTTTAAGGTTATGGAAAGAAATATTGCATTAAATAACCATGGCATGGATAAATATACTATAATGGCAGGTGATGTATTAACCGATAGTGATTTAAGATTAAAGCTTGGGGAAAAATCTTATGATACTGTTTTTGCAAACATTATAGCTGATGTATTAATTCCCTTAGCGCCGTTTGTTCGAAATTGTTTAAAACAAGGCGGAATATTAATTTCAGGGGGCATTATATTAGACAGAAAAAAAGAGGTAGAAGAAATATTTAGGGTAAATGGGTTTGAAATATTAGAAACAATACAAGAAGGCGAATGGGTGGCGATGGTTGCAAAATGTCTAGATTCTTTGTAGAAAAAGGTGCTCAAATTGGAGAAATGCTAGTAATAAAGGGCGAGAATTTCCATCATATAAAAAATGTGTTAAGACACAAAATAGAAGACAGGCTGGTTTTTTGTGATGGAAGTGGGCTAGAATTTTTTTGTGTGATAAAAAGAATATTTAAAGATTGTCTTGAGGTTTTTGTTGAAGATGTAAGAAAATCTAAAAATGAGCCAGACTTAAAGATAACTCTTTTTCAGGGACTGCCAAAAGCGGATAAGTTTGAATACATAATACAAAAAGCTGTAGAACTTGGTGTTAATAATATAGTTCCTGTTAAAACCTCTAGATGCATAGTTAAGATAGACGAAAATAGTGCTCAAAAAAAGATTGATAGGTGGCAAAAAATTTCCTTTGAGGCAGCTAAGCAGTCAAGAAGGGCAATTATTCCTAAAATAAAAAACATAGTATCATTTAACGAAGCTTGTAAAAAACACCAAGATTTCGATTTAAGAATAATTCCTTATGAGAATGAAAAAATAAATACAATAAGACAAGCCCTGAAAGCAAAAAATCTGATAAAGAACATAGGTGTTTTTATAGGGCCAGAGGGAGGTTTCGAGGAATCTGAAATAGATATTGCTAAGCAAAATTCTATAATACCTGTAACATTAGGCAATAGAATTTTAAGGACAGAAACTGCTGGTATCGCAATTTTGTCAATGCTTATGTATGAATTTGAAGAAGCTTAATAATGGGCGCTTTATCTGTTGTTGCTAAATTTACGTTTTTATGATATAATCAAAAATTGTGAATTGTTAATTTTAATAAAAAATAATTAGGAGAATGATATGATAAAAAGTATGACTGGCTTTGGTCGCGGAAAGTACCAAACAGAAGGTATTGAATTGTTAGTAGAAATTAAAGCTGTAAACCATAGGTATTGTGATATATACCTTAAACTACCAAGACAGCTAAATTTTTTAGAGGATAAATTCAGGCAAACGCTTACAAGTTTTTTATCTAGAGGTAAAATTGAAGTATATGTAACCTATGTAGATAAAGTGACGCAAACTTCAATGGTTTGTATAGATGACAATTTAGCAAAAATGTATGTAGATAATTTAAGAACACTACAGGAAGAATATGATTTAATTGATGATATTTCTGTATCCTTAGTATCTAAATTTCCTGATGTATTAAAAATACAATCAAAAGACTTAGATGAACAAATGATTTGGGGCATGGCAAAAAGTGCTCTAGATCAAGCGTTAGAAACTTTAGACTCTATGAGGAAGTTTGAGGGAGAAAAGTTAGATAACAATCTAAAAAACAGAATAAAAAATGTTAAAGATAAGCTATCGAGAATTGCTAAAAAAGCACCAGAGGTTCCAATAGAATACAGAAGGAGGCTTCAAGAAAGGATCGACGATATTTTGGATGGGCAAGTTGTAGATCAGAATAGACTCGCAATGGAGGTTGCTGTTTATGCTGACAAATGCAATATAGATGAAGAGCTAGAAAGATTACAATCTCATCTCGCTCAGTTTTTATCAATGTTAGACGAAGATGAGCCAATTGGCAGAAAGATGGACTTTCTAGTTCAAGAGATGAATAGAGAGGTAAATACAATAGGCTCTAAAGCAAATAACTTAGATGTAGTTAAGGATGTTGTTGATTTAAAGAGCGAAATAGAAAAAATAAGAGAACAAATTCAAAATATTGAGTAAAGCAAACAAAAAAAGGGGGGGTTTTGTGAAATTTATAAACATTGGATTTGGAAACATTGTTTCAGTTGATAGGCTTGTTGCCATAGTAAGCCCTGAATCAGCACCTATAAAAAGAGTTATACAAGAGGCTAGGGATAGAGGTATGTTGATAGACGCAACCTATGGCAGAAGGACAAGGGCAGTTGTTGTTATGGATAGCGATCACATTGTATTATCAGCAGTACAACCAGAAACTGTTGCTCATAGGCTAACGTCAAAAGAGAATAATGTAAATTCTTCTAACTGTAATTTAGATGAACCAACAGAGGAAGTTTAACCAAATAGGTGGAATATAACTAGAAAAAGCTCTTTTACAAAACAAAAAAGGGGGAAAAGTTATGATAATTAAAAAACAAGAACAAGAGTCAATGATTGAACCGCCACTAAATAGCCTGCTTAAAAGAATCGACACAAGGTATACATTGGTGGTTGTAGCAGCAAAAAGGGCAAGACAGTTAGAAGATGGGGCTAATAGACTAACTGATTGTATTTCAGATAAACCCGTTACAGTTGCAACAAATGAGATTAATGAGGATAAAATTACTTATATTAGAACAAAGAGCGGAATAAAGTAAACTTTAGGATTTAAGGTTTGGTGTACAGTATGAATATTGTTATTGGAGTTTCAGGTGGCATTGCCGTTTATAAAGCTTGCGAACTTGTAAGGCTTTTTAAGAAAAATGGGCACGATGTCTATGTAGTAATGACTAAAAATGCATGTGAATTTGTCTCACCACTTACATTTCAGACACTTTCTCAAAATACTGTAGTGGTAGAAATGTTTGAAAAATTTGAAAATTGGGATGTCGAACATATCGAATTAGCCAAAAAAGCAGATTTGGTTATAATAGTTCCTGCTACAGCTAATATTATAGGTAAGATTGCAAATGGGATAGCGGATGATTTTTTAACAACAACCGTTATGGCAACGTTAGCGCCCGTTTTGATTTGTCCTGCGATGAATACAAATATGTATAAAAACAAAATAGTTAAAAGAAACATACAAGAATTAGGCATTAATGGTTATTGTATAATAGAACCAATTGATGGAGAATTGGCTTGTGGAGATGTTGGAAGTGGAAAGCTTGCAGATATAAATGAGATATACAAAAAGGCTTTATCGTTATTAAATAAAAAAAATGATTTTAAAGATAAAAAAATCTTAATAACTGCAGGACCCACAAGAGAGCCAATTGATCCTGTTAGATACATATCAAATAGATCGTCGGGAAAGATGGGATATAGCATTGCAAATGCATGCTTAGAAAGAGGAGCGGATGTTACTATTGTGTCAGGGCCTGTTAGTATAAATCAGCCAACTATGGCTAAAGTTATAAGCGTTATAACTGCTGAACAGATGTATGAAAAGGTTTTAGAACAATTTGAAGATTTTGATATAGTTATTTTAGTTGCAGCGGTAAGTGATTTTAAATGTAGGAAAGAGAGTTCCCAAAAGATTAAGAAAAAAGATAATGATTGTGGACAAATCTCTCTTGAGTTAGAGCAGAATGTCGATATAGCAAAACAAATAGGTAATATTAAAACAAAGCAAGTCCTTGTAGGTTTTTGCGCTGAAACACAAAATTTAATAGATAATGCAAAGCAAAAGATTATTTCAAAAAATTTAGACTTAATTATTTCAAATGATGTAAGTTTGGAAAATAGCGGTTTTGATTCAAATTTTAATATGGTAACTATTATTGATAAGTTTGGAAATAAGGAGCCTTTAGAGAAGATGACAAAAGAGGCTGTAGCCCATAAAATTCTCGATAGTATTCAAACTTTTATCTTTTCAAATAAAAAGTAATATGATATACTACCAAACGGTGGAAGAAATGGCTAAAAATAGCGAAGTAGCTTTCGCTGTTGGGAATAAATATTAAGGAGGTAAGGTTATGTCAAAACATGTTTATTTGTTTAGTGAGGGTAATTCATCTATGAAAAACCTTTTAGGCGGAAAAGGTGCAAATTTAGCAGAAATGACAGAATTAGGACTGCCGGTTCCAGGGGGTTTTACGGTTACAACTGAGGCATGTATAAGATTTTACGATGACGGTGAAAAAATATCAGAGGATATTGAAAAAGAAATTTATGTAGCGTTAGAAAAGGCTGAAGCAAATGCAGGCAAGAAATTTGGGGATCCTAACAATCCATTTTTAGTTTCAGTTCGTTCTGGAGCTAGAGCGTCTATGCCAGGAATGATGGATACTGTTTTAAATCTTGGATTAAATGATGCAGTTGTTGAGGGGCTTGCTAAGGCAACAGATAACGAAAGATTTGCTTATGATAGCTACAGAAGATTTATTCAAATGTTCAGTGATGTGGTAATGGAAGTTCCTAAAGCTAGATTTGATAAAATCTTAGAGGCTGTTAAAGAAGAAAATGATGCTGAATTTGATACACAGCTTAATGCATCACATTTAAAAGATATAGTACAAAGGTATAAAGAGCTCTTTAAAAAGGAAAAAGGTTTTGATTTCCCACAAGAGCCTAAATCTCAATTGTTAGAGTCTGTAAAAGCAGTGTTCCGTTCTTGGAACAATCCTAGAGCTATTGTTTATAGAAGATTAAATGATATCCCTGGTAATTGGGGAACTGCGGTAAATGTACAAGAGATGGTTTATGGTAATATGGGTGATACTAGTGGAACCGGTGTTGCATTTACTAGAGATCCTTCAACAGGTGAAAAGAAGCTTTATGGTGAGTTTTTGATGAATGCACAAGGCGAGGATGTTGTTGCAGGAATTAGAACTCCAAAACCTTTAGAACATTTGAAAGAAATAAATGAGAAGGTTTATAATCAATTTATTGAGATTGCTAATAAACTTGAGAATCATTACAAGGACATGCAAGATATGGAATTTACAATTGAAAAGGGTAGGCTTTTCATGCTTCAAACTAGAAATGGAAAAAGAACTGCACAGGCTGCATTGAAGATTGCTGTTGATTTGGTAAATGAAAATATGTGCTCGAAGGAAGAAGTAATAATGAAGGTTGATCCAAAACAACTTGACGCATTATTACATCCTAACTTTGAAGCTACTGCATTAAAAAATGCAAACATTGTGGCAAAAGGTCTTCCGGCTTCACCAGGGGCTTCAACTGGTAAAGTGTATTTTGACGCAGAGTCAGCTGTTGAAGCAAGCAAGAATGGCGAAAAAAGTATTGTATTAGTTAGACTTGAAACATCACCAGAAGATATTGAAGGTATGAATGTAGCAAGTGGGATCTTAACTGCAAGAGGTGGGATGACTTCTCACGCTGCTGTTGTTGCAAGAGGAATGGGAATATGTTGTGTAGCTGGATGTGGTGAAATAAAAATAAATGAAGCAGAGGGCTTTTTAACAGATAAAGATGGCAGAAGATATAACCAAGGTGATTGGATTTCTTTAGATGGTTCATTAGGAAATGTTTATGGTCAAAAACTACCAACGGTTCCACCTGAAATGACTGGAGATTTTGCAACTCTAATGGGATGGACTGATGAAATAAGAACATTAAACGTAAGAACTAATGCAGATACCCCTAAAGATTCTAAGGTAGCAAGAGAATTTGGTGCAGAAGGAATTGGACTTTGTAGAACAGAGCATATGTTCTTTGAGGGTGACAGGATTTCTGCTATGAGAGAGATGATTGTAGCAACAACTGAAGAACAAAGAATAAAGGCATTAGATAAGCTTCTGCCTATGCAAAGAGAAGACTTCGAAGGTATATATACTGCAATGGATGGACTACCTGTTACAGTAAGGTTATTAGACCCACCTTTACATGAGTTCTTGCCACAAGAAGAAGAAGATATTAAAAATTTAGCTTCAAGGGTTGGAATTTCACTTAAAGATATGCACGAAATAATTGACTCATTACATGAGTTTAATCCAATGATGGGACATAGAGGTTGTAGATTAGCGGTATCTTACCCAGAGATGGCAAAAATGCAAACAAGAGCAATTATAGAAGCTGCGGTAAATGTTTCTAAAAAAGGTGTTACAGTTCATCCAGAGATAATGATACCTTTGGTTGGGGAAATAAAAGAATTAAAGTTTGTAAAAGATATTGTTGTAAATACAGTTAATGAAGTGTTTGAAGAAAAGGGAGCGACGATTGATTACAAGGTTGGTACTATGATAGAAATTCCTAGAGCTGCATTAACAGCCGATGAAATTGCAAAAGAAGCAGAATTTTTCTCATATGGAACAAATGACCTAACTCAAATGACATTTGGCTTTAGCCGTGATGATGCTGGCAAATTTTTAGATGACTATTATTCTAAGAAAATTTATGAGGCAGATCCTTTTGCAAGATTGGATCAAACGGGTGTTGGTAAATTGGTAGAAATGTCTGTAGACCTTGGTAAGAAAACAAGGCCTGACATTAAACTTGGAATATGTGGAGAACATGGTGGAGATCCATCATCAGTTGAGTTTTGTCATAGAACAGGACTTGCATATGTATCGTGTTCACCATTTAGAGTGCCTATCGCAAGATTAGCAGCAGCACAAGCAGTTGTAAGAGAAAGAGGATAAGAAGTTTTTAAAAAAGGGGACGGTAAGTCGTTCCCTTTTTTTGAATATAAGGGGGGTTTTTATGTTCAGGTGCATAGATACTAAGGTTAATGATGCATATTATAACATGGCGGTGGATGAGTGCCTTTTAGAATCAATTTCTCAAGGGTTGAGCAGTCCTGTTTTAAGATTCTATGGATGGAACCCACCTGGGTTATCACTAGGCTATTTTCAGAAAGTTAATTCTAGTGTAAATGTTAATTTTTGTAAAGAAAATAATGTTTCAATCGTAAGGCGCCTTACGGGGGGCAGAACTGTACTACACTCTGATGAGATTACTTACAGTATAATAATCCCTGAGTCTCATAGTCTTGCTAGTGGAAGCATAACTAGTTCATATAAGAATATATCAGTGGGTATTTTAGAAGGGTTAAAAAAAGCAGGGGTTCCAGCAGAGATTTCTTTAGGGAGTTTGAAAGAAGCTAAGTCTTCGGCGTGTTTTGAAGCAACGAGTAAGTATGAGATTGTTATAAATGGGAAAAAAATAGTGGGAAGTGCTCAAACCAGAAAAAAAGGTTGTCTGTTGCAACACGGGTCTATTATAATTAGTTTAGATTTAGAGTTTTTCTCAAAGATGCTTTGCTTAAATGAAAGTCAAAGAAGTTTATTTTTGAATGGATTTAAAGAAAAAGCGTCAGATATTCAAACTCAAACAGGGGTAAAATATGAAAGAGGCATTCTTATAGATGGTTTAAAGTATGGATTTGAAAATTTTTCAAATATTGAGTTAATAGATGATGAATTAAGTCAAAGTGAGATAGATAGAATTAACATTCTTTATGATAAATATAAAAGTGATGAATGGACATATTTGAGATAAGGAGTTGTAACTAAAATGCAAGTAGTGTTTTTAATATTGGCTGTAACTGTTGTGTGTTTTTTAATACCTAAGTTTAGGGCTGATTTAGTTGCATTAGGTTCTTTATTAGCATTATATTTAGCTGGGATATTAGATGTAAATGAGGCACTTTCAGGTTTTTCTAATAGTGCTGTTGTTATGATTACTGCTCTTTTCATAATAGGTGAAGGTGTTTTTAGAACTGGGCTTGCTCAAAGAGCAGGTGACATCTTGGTTAAATTTAGTGGTAAAAGCGAGTTTAAAATGACAGTTATTATGATGCTTCTAGTTGCTGGATTAAGTGGATTTATGAGTAATACGGGAACTGTTGCAATTTTAATTCCAGTTGTAGTAAGTCTTTGCAGAAGATTAAATTTAGCACCAAGCAAGTTTTTAATGCCACTTGCTTTTGCAAGTAGTATGGGAGGTACATTAACGTTAATTGGAACACCACCAAATCTTTTGGCAAATCAGAGCATGGTAGATCATGGGCTAAATGAATTTTCTTTCTTTGCTTTTGCGCCTATTGGCTTATTGGCGTTGATAGTTGGTATTACATATTTATGGTTTGTTGCAAGAAAGATGTTAGATGGTAAGGAAGATAAGTTTCAAAATAAGAAAGATAGTTTTGATGGAGACAGATTATTAAAAGAATACGATATAAAGGGGCATATTCATTACTTGATTGTTCCTAAGAATAAAAGAATTTCTGGAAAAACACTAAAAGGATTAGATTGGTCAAGTAAATATGGAATTGTCGTTCTTGAGGTTTTTAAAAAAACATATAAAAATAGAATAATAAATAAGAAAAAGTATGTATACCAAAGACGGGTTGTGACAGCAAGCTATAGATTAGAAGCTGGAGATATACTTGTAATATACAGTAAAACTAATGAAATTACTGATTTTAAATCTCTTGGACTTAAAACTTGTTCAAGTGATTTAAGGGATGACTTAAAACTAGATAAATCTATATTTGCTGAAATAATTCTAGCGCCACAATCAAATCTAATAGATAGATCTTTATTGGATTTAGATTTTAGAAAAAAAATAGGTCTTACTATACTCTCTGTAAAGAAAAGATTAAAAAAAGCAAAATGCCCAGATCCCAATTATAAACTGTCTGATGGAGATACGCTTCTAGTTCATGGAAAATGGGATGTTATAAATAATTTGGCAGAGGAAAAAAATAATACAATAGTTTTGAATTATTCTCACACGCCTTTTGAGAGAAAAAATAATCCTAATAAGCTTAAATTAGCAATCCTTATATTGTTATCCATGGTTGCATTAATGGTTTTAGAGGTTTTTCCAACAGTAATTGTAATTTTACTAGCAGCTTTTGCTATGGTTATATCAGGATGTACTGGAAAAATAGAGAAGGCATATGAGGCTATAAATTGGTATACTATAATTCTTATAGCATGTATGTTGCCAATGGCTGATGCTCTAGAAAAAACAGGAGGTGTTTCGTATATATCCGAAACACTTACATCCACATTAGGGCAAATAGGTCCACTTAGTACATTAGCAGGGCTTTATGTTATAACGGCTGTATTTGGTTTTTTTATGAGCAACACTGCAACTGCAGTTTTGCTATATCCCATTGCTGTTTTAACAGCTGAACAATTAGGTGTAAATCCTGTTCCAATGGTAATGGCTGTAGCATATTCTTCGAGTATGTCATTTACTACACCTTTTTCTACTCCTCCTAATATGCTTGCAATGGCAGCTGGTAAATATTCATTTTGGGATTACGTGAAGGTAGGGCTTCCTTTGCAGATAGTTATAGGTATTGTTATAATTCTTATATTGCCTATTTTTTATTCGTTCTGATAATTTTTTGTTAGTTAAATCATATTGCAAGAGTAAGAAATAGGGTAAGAGTAAGAATTATTTTAAGAGTAAAAGATACAAGATTAAAAGGTGATACAAGCCTAAAATTTGATTTTATACTGCGATGATTGATTGTAGGCTTTGAAAGAGTAACTTCCACTGTTTGAGAAGTGAAGGGTGGAATTTACTTTTTCAATTAATAAAAAGTAAAAAAATATTTAAAAAACAAAAAACATGTTAACGTTTTTTGAAAAAACGCCGATAAACATAATAAGAAGTGGATAAATTAATTTGTTACTATATAGATTGGAGATGATACATATGAGTGTCAAAATTAATTCAAAAATGTTGTGTTTATTTTTAGCTATGTCTTTTATAGTGACTGGCTTAATGGCATTTGGGATTTTTGGAAATGTCTTATTTTCGAATGCAACAACAGAGTATGAGTTGTTATTAGGAAATTACTTTGGAACGACTACACATTGGGTTGGCCAAAGGAGAACTCAATATACAACTTGGGAGATTGTAAGGTTAGAGAGTGATAATTCAGGTGAAAAGATTTATGAAGGTACCCGTTTTAATGATGAAACAGGTTCTATTTTTGAAAGTGAGTTTATATTAAATACTCAGACAGGAGAAGTCGAAGTTCGAACAACCCGTGCGATAGAGGGAAGCCCAGCGGACCCTACGGTTTCGATAAATGGAAACGCGCTAATCGGGGAAAAAGAAAGTAGAGATGGTGATATTGGTCCTGTTCATGTTACTTATCAAGGTATAGTGTTTGAATCACAGGATATTTATGTGTCAAAGGGCGAAAGGGAGTGGATAATACATGATTGGGTTGATAATGTTGTTGTTCATAACCCAAATGAAGAAGACCCTGAATTTAGTTTTGATTATGCAAAACCAAGTGATGCAAGTTCCATAACTATATCTGGGATATCAGCTGGTGCTCTAGAGTTTGAAATACGGGATAATACAACTACGGGATCGTTTGAGTTT
>CAZTHU010000002.1:0-7952 GCA_964613575.1 uncultured Eubacteriales bacterium
TATAGAGTTTTTCAAATTCCCGAAAAAAATTGCCAACGATTACTTGACACATACACTTTTTTTTATATGCTTGAAAAAGCAGGTTAATTAATGTATAATGACTTTGAAGTTTATAAATTAGTTGCTATTATTTGTAGAGGAAATGGGGGATTCTTATGTATAAAATAAAATGGGTATTTTTTTTAGTTATAGCGATTTTTACACTCTTAATTGTAGGATGTGGTGAAGATGATAGTGTAGATACATTTACGCCAGATGATGAAGAAGAAATAAATATTGATGGAAATAATGAATATGTGAGTGAAGATGAGAATAAGATAGAAGAAGAGAATAACTTAGCTGATGAATCTAATGAGCAAGATGATGCAAAATTTACAAAAGAAGATTTTCATACATTGACTCCTGATGAAATTAATGAAATTAAACCTAATGAAAGTGGTCAAATAATGGTTGTGATGTTTCATAATTTTGTTGAAGAATTTACACCAAGCCCCGGGTATGATGGCGAGTATACAACAACCTTTGATGAATTTGAAAAATTATTACAAACTCTATATGAGAATGACTATAGGCTTATTAGCATGAGAGATTTCATAGATGGTTATATAACTGTTTCAGCAGGTAAAATACCTATTGTATTTACTTTTGATGATGGAACGAGTGGTCAGTTTAACTTGATTAAGGAAAATGGTGAATATGTTTCCAATCCACGATCAGCTGTGGGGATAATGGAGAGTTTTAATGAGAAACATCCTGATTTTGGAACAAAAGGCGTTTTCTATGTGAATTTAAAAAATCCTACATTTGAAGGAGAAGGGACACTAGAAGATAGATTAAAATATTTAATAGATGGAGGCTTTGAGATTGGAAATCATACGAAGACGCATATAAATTTAAGGTCAGTACAAGATAAAGAGGTTATAGAGCGTGAAGTCGGTGGAAATCAAAAGCTTATGTACTCGATAATACCTGATTATAAATTTGAGTCTTTTTCTCTTCCTTTTGGTGCACCTGCGGGAAATTTGTTAAACTATGTGGTAGAAGGTGAGTATGAGGGAGTAAGATATAAAAATGAGGCAACTATGGAGGTTGGTTACAGACCATCTTTCTCTCCTTATAGCAAGAGCTTAGATTTAGAGTCTGTTTATAGGGTTAGATCATCTGGAATTAATCCTGTTGAGATGGATCTTGGTTGGTGGCTTGATAATTTGAGCAGAAGTGAACAATTTATTAGTGATGGAAACCCATATACTGTAACTGTACCGGAATCTAGGTTAGGGGAGATAGACAAAGAAAGGCTTGAAGATAAAGAGCTTATAACATATTAATGAGCTTTGCGTATTTAGTTTTCCTTGTAAAGTAAAAATTGATATAATTTTTTTGGGAAGTTAGATTTAAAACTAACTTCCTTTTCAAGATATATCCTAAAAGACGTAGAAATTTAAACAAGCTTTTACTTTTTGAATGTTTGGGGGTGAAAAATATAATGTTTATTAAAAAGTGAATGAGAGTTAAGAAATTTTTGAATATACAAATAATGGAGGTGCGTTTAAAATGAGCAATGCTGTAGGTAAGAAACCACAAACAGATAATGAGGTGAAGAAAAAGGCGGTTAAACACGTAATTAGCCATTTGAAGAAGAAGATACCAGAGGATGACTTTAGCTCGAAAGAAAGCTTGAATGAATGGATTTCTCAAGTTGAGGAGATTTTAAAGCAAGATGAGGTTCCTTTAAGTGATTATGTGGAAAAAAGAAAAGAATTAAATGAGATAATAGAGCGGGTAATAGATGATGATTTTAGATTTAAGCTTAGAGATTCTTGGTATAGCTTGGGTAAAGCTATGTATAAAAAGGCTAAGGTTAATTAATATTGTTATTGTGATTTGAAAATTGTTAAGGAAATTATTTAGTTTAAAGGAAATGGATTATAATTATACTTAAATAAACTTTAAAAGTTAAAAAGGGGGATTTTTGTATGTTTATAAACCATTTTCTAGATAAGAGCAATAAAATATTACTAGAGACAATTAGAAGAGATATTTTAAAGAGACTTAAAAAAAAGGGTGTTGATTTAAAAAAGATAAATGTTAACTTAAAAGATGAAAAAAATTGTATAAGGGTTTCCGTTTGTTTAGATAAGGGTTTTTGCGAAAAATCAAGAGGTAAGGAAGAACAGACATTTGCTAGAGTTGCTAATCAGTTTTAAATCTAGGAGGGGTAAGGCTTGAGGATAATAGGGATTGATCCGGGGTTTGCTATTACAGGTTATGGGATTGTTGACTTTATAAACAATAACTTTAAGGTGGTCGACTTTGGAGATATTAGTACTAGTCCTAAAGAAAGTCTAGATTTAAGACTTTTGAAGCTAAGTGAAAGATTAGAGGAGGTTATTTTAAAATTTAAGCCTGATAGGATGGCTGTTGAGGAGTTGTTCTTTAGCAAAAATGTAAAAACTGCGATTACTGTTGGGCATGGTAGAGGTGTTGCAATATTAAGCGCTGCAAGAAATTATATGCCAGTATTTGAGTATACTCCTTTGCAAGTAAAACAAGCTGTAACTGGTTATGGAAGAGCAGATAAGGCTCAGATTCAGCAGATGGTTAAAATTTTGTTGAATTTAGAAAAAATTCCAAAGCCTGATGATGTAGCGGATGCTTTAGCAGTGGCAATTTGTCACGCGAACTCTTTTAGACTAGAACAATGACAAAAAAAGGGGGGGCAGGTACTGACCTGTCCCCCCTTTTTTGTCTACTTTTATGTATAAATGTACGTGATGTTGTTTTTCTAGTGAACCACTGACCACAGGTTAAAAAATTTCGTTGCTGTTGTAGAATTGTATTAGGTATGATAGAATAATTCTTAATATTTTGAGAGTAGGTGTAATTGAGATGGTGCAGAGTATTAAGTTTTGTGTCAATGAAAAAGATGTTGAAGTTAAGGTTTCTTCTTTAAAGAGATTGGTTGATGTTTTAAGAGACGATCTGGGTCTTAATGGTACGAAGGAAGGTTGTGGAGAAGGTGAATGTGGAGCATGTAGTGTTTTGCTAGATGGAGTTCTTGTTAATTCTTGTCTAATACCGTTATTGAGTGTAGAGAATAAAAATATTACAACCATAGAGGGGTTTCGTCAAACTGAAAATTTTAAAGTTTTGAAAGATGCTTTCGAAGCCTCTGGTGCAGTACAGTGTGGCTTTTGTACACCAGGTATGATACTAGCGGCACATCATCTTTTAACTAACGAAAAAGATTTAGACGAAGAAAAAATAAGGGTTGGCATGTCCGGAAATTTATGTAGGTGTACCGGATATAATATGATAATTGAAGCTGTAAAATTAGCTAAAGACAGTGAACTTTATTTTTAATGTGAAGAAATCACTGGGTTAGAGAAAGAATTTATTATCAAAAATCTAAAATAAGATTTAAGTGAGGTTATTACCAGAGGCAATAAGGAGAGGTTGGGTATGGGGGATAATGTTAAAGTTTTTAAGCCAGAAAACATAAAGGAACTTGTTGAAATTTTAGAAAAAACACAAGCGTGTATATATTCTGGCGGAACCGACTTGATGGTAAAAAATAGACAAGGCGCAGGTCGTATTCCAAACTTTAAAAAAGATGTGGTTTTTTTAGAAAAATTAAAAATTTTAAAGGAAATAAAGGTTGAATGTGGAATACTACACATAGGGTCTTGTTGTACTCTTTCTGAGCTTAATGGGAGTAAATTTATACCAGAACCTCTAAAATCTTCAATTGCAAAGATGGCATCGCCTGCCATAAGAAATATTGCAACAATTGGAGGCAATATATGTAATGCATCGCCTGCAGGTGATTTGTTACCGTTTTTGTATTGTTATGATGCACTTATTTGTTTGCAAAGCGCAAAAGATGAGAGGAAAGTTCATATAAGTGATTTTTTAATCGGACCTGGAAAAACTAGCATGAAGGAAGGTGAGTTTTTAAAGAAAATAGAGATAAAAGATTTATCTTTTAATGATCATTTTTATTGGAAGGTTGCTACTAGGAAGGCAAATGCTTTATCAAAGCTTTCAATTGCAGTTTTGATAAAAAGGAATGATGAAAAGCTGTTAGATTTAAAAGTTGCACTAGGTGCCTTAGCACCAACTGTGATTAGGGTTAGAGAAATTGAAGAGAAGATTTTGAAAGATAATCTAAAGGATGTAACAGATATACTGGAAAATTTTAAGATCCATATAAAGCCAATTGATGACCAACGCTCTAGCGCAGATTATAGGTTGAAAACGGCAATTAAAGTTTTAGAGAATATATTTGACAAACTAAAGATATAATGGGATTGGAGGTTTTTATATGAAAGATGTTTTAGAGAAAGTAGTGAAAAATAGGGAAGAAGGGAAACCCAGTGTTTTAGTAATGATTGTTGCAACTGATGGTCATGGACCTTGTAAGTCTGGTGCAAAGATGGCTGTTTGGGAGAATGGCGAAACTTATGGAACTATAGGTGGTGGTGCTCTTGAGAATCTCGCTACTAAAAGGGCTGAAGAAGTTTTTAAGGAGAGAAAGAATGTTTTAGAGCAGTTTGATCTTTCTAGCGATAAGGAAGAAGGGCAATCTGCCGAAGCTTCATTAATTGACACGGGTATGGTATGTGGGGGAAAAGCAAGTGTTTATTTTGAATATATTGGTGTGGAGCAAAAGATTTACATATTTGGTGCGGGGCATATTGGAAAGGCACTAGCATACCATTTATGGCCAATGGATTACGAAATAAACGTTTTCGACTCTAGGAAGGAGTCTTTAAACGAAATTGGTGGGAATGTAAATAAATTTATGGTAGACTATGAGAATGATGTGAAGGCATTAGAGATTAGGACTGATGATATGATTGTTATTGTAACGCATTCTCATTTATTTGATTATGCTATACTTAAAAATATTATTGAAAGAAAGCTTAAAAATAAGTATATAGGTTTAGTTGCCTCCCCTAGAAAAGTTGAAGAGTATAAGACTAGGCTTAGTCATGATTTAGGTTGGGAGGTTGATTTGGCGACACTATATTCACCGGCAGGCCTTGAAATTGGAGGAGATACACCTCATGAAATTGCGCTATCAATTGCAGCACAGATTCAGGCGGTGAAAAATGGGAAGTTTAGTCAGTGTTTAGATTTGTTGTAATTTTAAAAAGGGTATTAATTTACAAAGCAGGGGACAAGGGATGTTGTACTCTTTTGTCTCCTATTTTAAACAATAAAATGGGGAGTGATTTTTATGAGTAAGGTACCGGTAATAGGTCCAACGTTTGATGAGATGTTGCATCCGTGGACGATAGAACCAGAAATTAGGAATAAGGCTTTAAGTGCTAAAAAAAATGATCCATTAAATCCAATCAATCTTTTTAATATTACGTGGAGAGATCAGGATGATGAGGTTTATCATTTTATTTTGCCTAAAGAATTAACAGGTGTTGATTGTAATATTATTGTTATGTATGGAAAAAACTTTCCTGCTGGAAGTCATAAGGTAGGTCCTACGTATTCTATTTTAGCTGAAAAGACGGTAAAAGGTGAGGTAGACCCTTCTAAGCATACTATGGTTTGGCCGTCTACTGGTAATTTTGGAATTGGTGGGGCTTGGGTAGCACAAGGAATGAATTATGATTCTATTGTTATATTGCCAGAACAAATGAGTAAAGAAAGATTTGATACAATAAAGCGTTATGGTTCTAAAGTGGTTGCAACTCATGGTTGTGAATCAAATGTTAAAGAGATTTACGATGAAACAAAAAAACTATACGCAAATGATCCACAAAGAATTCGGATAATGAATCAATTCCAAGAGTTTGGTAATTATAGATTTCACTATCATGTAACGGGTGGGACTATGGTAGAGTTGGTTAAAGAAAAGAAATTTGGTAATGGGAAAATTGCGGCACTAGTTGCTGCGGCAGGTTCATCTGGGATTTTAGCAAGTGGTGATAAAATAAAACAAAACTTTTCGGATGCTAAGATTGTTTGTTTAGAGCCTACTAAGTGTCCGACTATTTCAATGAATGGTTATGGTGATCATGATATTCAAGGAATTGGAGATAAGCACGTTACTTGGGTTCATAATGTTATGAATACTGATGCTGTGGCTTTAATTGATGATGTTGATTCTAAGAAGATGCTTCAGGTTTTAACTGATAAAGAGGGTGTTAAGCTTTTAAAAGAAATGGCAGATCCATCTCTCGTAGACTTTATAAGTGATAAATTTGGTATATCAGGAGTTTGTAATGTTATTGGTGCTATAAAAATGGCTAAGTTTTATGGTTTTAAAAAGGATGAGAATGTGTTTGTTATGGCTACCGACAGCATTGACAGGTATGGTTCGGTTATGGATGAAATGACAAAAACATATGGAAAGCTAGATAGGGCAGAGGCGAAAGCTAGGCTAGAGAGAATCTTTCATTGTCAAGAGCCTTCTTGTGTTTTTGAAGGAGATAAATATAATAGGGAAAGATGGCATAATTTGAAATATTTTACATGGGTTGAGCAACAAGGAAAAAATGTTGAGGAGCTTAATGCGCAAAAACATCAGGCATATTGGCAAGAGCAGCAAGGGATGGTAGATAAGATGAATGCAATGATCAAAGAATATAGGCAAGAACATTGGGATAGCATAAAGAAGCATTTTTAATTAGCGGATAGTGTGTGATTTCCTTAGTGCACGAAATTTGTTTTATTAGGAGGTAAATTTGTGAAACTTATTGTTAACGCTAGGGTTTTTGATTATGAAACCTATAGAGAGTGCGCATATATTTTATTTGACAAAAAAATTATAAAAGTAGGGGATATGAAAAATGTGCATGAAGAGGTACTAGGTACTTCTAAATATGAGAAGTTAGATATAAGTGATGATATTATTAATGTAAGGGGTAGGTTTGTTTTTCCTAGTCTTTGTCTTTGTCATACGCATATGTATTCTGCTTTTGCTAGGGGGATGAGCTTAGATGCGAACCCTCTTGAATTGAAGGATATTTTAAATCAGGTGTGGTGGAAGTTAGACTCAAAACTTGATAAGACGGCAGTTTTTAATAGTGGCATTTTAAGTGGGATAGAGCTTTTGAAAAATGGTGTTACATCAGTAATTGATCATCATGCAAGTGGGATTGATATAAAGGATACATTAGATAATCTTAAATCTGCTATATGCGATAAGTTAGGCTTAAGAGGAATATTTTGCTTTGAAACAAGCGATAGGTTTGACGTTTCGGAATGTATCGCAGAAAATGTTAGATTCTCCAAGCAAAAAAGCGATATGTTTTCTTCACTTTTTGGAATGCATGCATCATTGTCATTGTCAGATGAGACCTTAGAGAAAATACAAAAAGCATCAACCTTGCCAATACATATTCACGTTGCTGAAGGCAAGATAGATCAAGATGATAGTATTGAAAAAAGTGGTGTTGGTGTTATTGATAGATTGGAGAAATATTCTTTATTAAGAGAGGATTCTATTTTAGCTCACTGTGTTCACATAGATGAGAGTGATGCTCAAAAAATTGCTAAAAGAGGCTGTGTTGTGGCTGTAAATGCGATGTCTAATATGAATAATGCTGTGGGGCTTCCAGATTTTAATCTTTTTAAGAAAGCAGGAATAAAGGTTGTTATAGGTAACGATGGGCTAGGGTTTAATGTTGCTAAAGATTTGCAAACCCTTATGTTTATAGCAAAGCATAGGAATAATTGTCCAAGTGGCTTTGGGTTAGACGACTTGCAAGAAGTGATAGATAATGGGTATAATTATGTAGGGAAAATATTGGGGCTAAATTTAGGAAGAATAAAAGAAGGCTTTGAGGCTGATTTTTTAGTAGCAGATTATAATCCTCCTACACCAATAAATGCTGGGAATGCACTAGGCCATCTTGTTTTTGGCGTTTTCGACAATTTAAAACCTAGGGATGTTGTTTGTAGGGGTAAGTTTTTAATTAAGGATTACA
>CAZTHU010000002.1:7962-28147 GCA_964613575.1 uncultured Eubacteriales bacterium
AGTGCCGATATAGATAAGATGTTTGAAGAAACTAGAGAATCGGCAAAAAATGTTTGGAATAGATTGGAGGGTTTTAGTTAAATGGATTTAAGCGTAGAGTTTTTAGGACTAAGATTTGAAAATCCTTTAATGCCAGCATCAGGCCCCTTGACGGGTGATTTTGATAAAATGAAATATATTTCTCAACTAGGTGTTGGAGGGATGGTTACTAAAACTATTTCGGTTAAAGGGGCTAGGGTTCCTCGCCCTTGTATTTATGGAAGTAATAGTTTTGCATTAAATAATGAGCTATGGTCAGAGTATCCTTTGGAGGATTGGATAAAAGATATTTTGCCACGGTTAAAGCTTGATTTAAATATGCCTTTAATTGTTAGTGCAGGCTATACTAAAGAGGATATGGAGTATTTGATTCCAAGGCTAGATCCTTTTGCAGATGCGTTTGAGATTTCTACGCATTATGTGGGTAAGGACTTAAGTAATATTGCAAAGACGGTAGCTACAATTAGAAAAAATACTAGAAAGCCTATTTTAATGAAGATGAGCCCTCATGTGTCAGACCCTGTTGAGTTTGCTAAGATGGTTAAAGATAACGGGGGAGATGGTGTTGTCGCGATAAACTCGGTTGGGCCTGCAATGCAGATAGATATCAAGAAAAAAAGTACTGTAATTGGAGATAAGAGTGGTTTTGCATGGATGTCAGGACCGTATATAAAACCACTTGCGTTGGCTTTTGTACATAATATAAAACAGAATGTACCGGATTTTGCAGTTATTGGAGTTGGAGGGATAAAGACTGCTAGTGATGTGGTAGAGTTTATATTAGCAGGCGCAGATGGTGTTCAGATGTTATCGTCTGCACTTTTATATGGTAAGGATTTATATCAAAAGATTGTGGATGAATTGCCAAAAGTCTTGCAAGAAAACGGTTTTTCTTCGATGAAAGAAGTGAAAAACACAAAGCTTTCAATGCTTGAAACAAATTTTGAGCCAGAAGTTCCTAGGGTAGATAAGGATAAATGCATTATGTGTGGACTTTGCGAGAAGGTATGTCCATATTTTGCTATAAAAATAAAGGACGAGGTTTTGGTAGATGAGAAAAAATGTTTTGGTTGTAGTTTGTGTAGTTGTCGATGTCCAAAACAAGCGCTAATGTTATAATATAGTTACTGTTCACACGGGTGCTTGATGACTAGGAGTAATGAAAAAGGGGGGGAGATATGAATTATTATCTGAGATGTATAAATTGTAAGAAGGAGTATAAGCCTGATGAGGTCTTATATACTTGCCCTGCATGTGGTGATAGGCTAGGAATTTTGGAAATTCTTTTTCACTATGATGAAATAAGGATTGATAGAAGCGCGTTTAGGTCTGGGGCTAATATTTGGCAGTTTCAACCTCTTTTACCAATAGGTAAATTAGGTTATAAGACGCATCTTCACGTTGGGGGAACGCCTTTATATAATTTTTCGGATTATAGGGGATTAAAGAATTTATCTATAAAGTATGAGGGGGGAAACCCTAGTGGTTCATTTAAGGATAGGGCAAGTGCGATTGCAGTTTTTAAGGCGATAGAAGAAGGTTATAATAGCATCTTTTGTGCATCTACTGGTAATGCGGCAAGCTCACTTTCAACTATTTCTGCACCAACAAAACTCTCTACATATATTTTTCTGCCTGCAACTGCTCCAATTGCAAAATTATCCCAGATGTATGTTCATGGTGCAAATGTTATACCAATAGATGGAAGCTATGATCAAGCTTTTGATATATCACTTGAAATCGGAAAACAAAAGGAGTGGTATTGTAGAAATTCTGCTATAAATCCGTATTTGTTAGAAGGGAAAAAGACTTGTGCTATGGAGATTGCAGTTGATTGTAATTGGAACTTGCCAGATGTTGTAGTGGTACCTGTTGGTGATGGAACTGTAATAAGCTCGTTTTATAAAGGGTTTTATGATCTTTTAAATGTTGGGCTTATAGAAAAAATTCCTAAAATAATAGGTATTCAAGCTAAGGGTTCAAATGCTGTAAAACAAACATTTGAAAAAGGCGAACCATTTAGACCCGTAGATACTAATGCTAGTACAATAGCAGACAGTATATCTGTTGGTAAGCCAAGGGATGTTATAAAGGCTTGTAGGTATGTCGATGCAAGTGGTGGATTTTTTGTAGAGGTTGAAGATGAGAAAATTTTAGAGGCAAGTCTAAATATGGCAAGAAAATTCGGAGTGTTTGGTGAACCTGCTGGTGCAAGTGCATTATCAGGACTTGACAAACTAATAGATGATGGTTTAATTAAAGAGGACGAGCATGTTTGTGTTATAGTTTCAGGCAATGGCTTGAAAGATATAAAGGCGGTGGAGAGGTTTGTAAATGTTGAAAAAATTAAACCAACAGCCGAAGATGTGCTAGATTATTTAAACAATGGTTGAAAGATGGTTGATCAGTAGCTGAACAATGGTTAAACAATAGCTAAACAATAGTTGAACAATAGTTGAACAATGGTTAAATAATGGTTTTTTCTTTTCCTGACCAACTGACCAACTAACCAACTGACCAACTGACCAACCAACCAACTGACCAACTGACCAACTAACCAACTGACCAACTAACCAACTAACCATGAAAGGAGATGTAGAAAAATGCAGGTTGAAAATTATGTGAAACCGAAGTCTTTAGATGAGGCTTATGAGATTTTAAATTCACAAAAGGGTGCCCAAATAATTGGAGGAGGGTTATTCTCAAGAATTTCTTCAAAAAAGATAAGTACGGGGATAGATCTTTTTGATTTAGGACTTAATTATGTTGATTCTGTAAATGGACATATAAATATTGGCTCTATGACAACTTTTGGGCAAATGGAAAGCTCGCCTATTTTGAAAAAATATCATGATGGGTTATTATTAGATTCTATTAAAGATGTTGTTGGAACGGCCTTTAAGAATATGGCTACCATAGGTGGAACGGTTTTTGGAAGATATGGCTTTTCTGAAAGCTTGACAGCTCTTTTAGCACTTGGTGCGAGGGTTGCTCTTTACAAAGGTGGTGAGGTTTCTTTAGAGGATTATCTGGATAAAAAATCTCGTCAAAGGGATATAATTACAAAGATAATTGTACCAAAGGCGCCTTTTGGTGTGTATAAGTCTTTTAAAAATTCTTATGGGGATTTTCCAATATTAACGCTTGTTCTGGCAAATGATGGAAGCAAGTATTCTTTGGCAGTTGGTGCAAGACCAAAAGTTGCAAGGCTTGCTAAAAAAAGTGCTTTGATATTAAACGAAGGTGAAATAACAAAAAAACAAGTAGATAAAATATCTCAAAGTGTTTTAGAAGAGCTTGATTTTGGTAAAGATACAAGAGCTTCGAAAGAGTATAGGCAAGAGATTTGTAAGGTGTTAGTTAAGAGGGCTGTTTTAAAGGAAGACTAAAATTAGATAGTGTGTAGGAGGGTTGATTTTTATGGAAAAAAGTATTAGTTTTAAAATAAATGGATTATCTAAAACATTCTTTGAAAGATCGGATAGGTCTTTAGTTGATGTTTTGCGCGAAAATGGTTATAATAGTGTTAAAAAATCCTGTGAAACTTCCACCTGTGGTGCGTGCACTGTTTTGCTAGATGGTCTTCCTGTTTTAGCATGCTCGATGTATGTTGGAAGGGTTCAAGGTCATGAGATAACAACAATTGAAGGTATTTATGAAGAGGCTGAAAAAATTGCAGATAGAATTGTTAATCAAGGTGCGGAACAATGTGGATTTTGTAGTCCAGGATTGGTGCTTTGTGTTTATTCAATGAAGAGAGAGTCAAGTAGTTGGACGGATGATAAGATAAAGCGTTATTTGGCTGGAAATCTTTGTAGATGCTCTGGTTACGAGGGGCAGTTAAGAGCAATTAAGGAATATTTAAGGGGGGAGATGGCATGAAAGAGGTTTCAAAGAATCTACCAAAGATAGATGGAATGGGTCTTGTATTAGGTAGACCTGCATTTACAGATGATTTAGCAAGTAAAGATGCGCTGATTGTTAAGGTCTTAAGAAGTCCACATGCATTTGCTCGGATTAAAAATATAGACTCAAAAAAAGCGTTAGATATAGAGGGTGTAGAGTGTGTATTAACATATAAGGATGTTTCAAGAAATATTTTTACTAGGGCTGGTCAAGGCTATCCTGAGCCATCACCGTATGATAAATTTATTTTAGATGAATATGTAAGACATGTAGGCGATGAGGTAGCTGTTGTTGCAGCTATTGATGAAAAGATTGCTATAGAGGCTTTAGGTGCGATAGAGGTTGAGTATGAGGTTTTAGAACCAATTTTAGATTTTGAAAAAGCCTATGAGAATAAAACGGTTATACATCCAGAAAGTGAAGTTTTCTCAATGTTTCCAATTGGTCTAGATAAAGATAAGAATGTTGCGGCAAGCTATAATATGAATGTAGGAGATGTTGATAAAGAATTGAGCAAGTGTGATGTGGTTGTTAAAGAACGCTTTTTCACACAATCCCAAGCCCATGTTATGATGGAGCCACATTCGTCATATACTTATTTGGATTTTCATGGAAGATTAAACGTTATTAGTTCTACTCAAACGCCGTTCCATCTTAGGCGTATTATGTCTAAGGCTCTTGATATTCCAAGGCGTGATATTCGCGTTGTAAAGCCAAGAATTGGTGGTGGGTATGGTGGCAAGCAACAACTTCATGGTGAGATCTTGACAAGCTTAGTAACGCTAAAAACTAAAAAACCCGCTAAGCTTATTTATACAAGAAAAGAGGTTTTTGATTCAACTTGCACGAGACATCAGATGGCAATTGATGTAACGCTTGGATCATCTAAAGACGGAAAGCTTAAGGCAATAGATATGAATATACTCTCAGATACTGGTGCATACGGTGAACATGCGCTTACGGTGTTTATGGTGGCTGGTTCAAAAACACTTCCGATGTACAATAAAGTTGATGCGGTAAGGTTTGGCGGCAGGGTAGTTTATACAAATAAAACACCTGCGGGAGCTTTTAGGGGCTATGGTGCGATTCAAGCAAATTTTGCATTAGAGTCTTTGGTAGATAAGCTTTGTGAAAAATTATCGATTGACCCTATTGATTTTAGAGAGCGAAATATGATAAAAGAGAATGAGACGTCTGAGATATTTAAAATTATGGGAGAGGGTACGGAAGGTACCGCAATGAATATTGAGAGCTGTAAGCTTGACTATTGCATAAAAAGGGGCAAAGAGCTTATAGGTTGGGATAAAAAGGGTATAAAGCGTGAGATTTCTAAGGGGAAGGTGAGAGGCCTTGGTATGGCAATTGCAATGCAAGGTTCTGGAATTCCTTATATTGATATGGCGTCTGCTACGTTAAAATTAAATGATGATGGATTTTTCAACTTAACATTAGGTGCTACCGATCTAGGTACTGGTAGCGATACTGTTATGGCACAGATAGCGGCTGAAACGCTAGGGGTATCAACTAAGGACATTAAGGTGTATTCGTCAGATACTGATCTTACTCCGTTTGATACTGGGGCATATGCTTCGAGCACAACTTATATATCGGGTCATGCTGTAAGACTTGCTGCAGAAGATATGAGGGAGCTTATTATAAAAACAGCTGCCCAAAATTTTAAATTAGATGAAGATAGTGTAACATTTGATGGGGAATATATAGACTATGGTAAAGATAAAATTACATTAAAAGAGTTTAGCACAAATCTTTATTATACTGACCAACAAAAACAGTTAGTCTCTTCAAATTCGTATGTTGGGCATAAGTCTCCACCACCTTATATGGCAGGATTTGCAGAGGTTGAGATAGATCTAGAGACAGGGAAATATAAAGTTTTAGACTATGTTGCTGTTGTAGATTGTGGTACTACAATAAATCCTAATCTTGCAAAGATACAAGTTGAGGGTGCATTGGTTCAAGGTATTGGTATGACTATGTATGAGGAAGTAAAAATGAGTGAGAAAGGAAATCTACTTACAAATAATATGATGAATTATAAGATTCCTACAAGACTTGACTTTGATAAATTGACCATAGAATTTGCACAAAGTTATGAGCCATCAGGCCCTTATGGAGCAAAATCAGTAGGTGAGATTGGGATAGATACACCACCTGCAGCTATTGCAAATGCAATTTTTAATGCAACAGGGGTACGAATTACTACCCTTCCTATAACGCCAGAAAAGCTTTTTATGGAGCTGAAAAAATAGGCTAATATTTGCAATGATTAACGAGTACATAAATTGTAAGGAAGAGGATTTAAGGAGAAGGATGACGATGACGAATTACTTTGAAGAAGACATATATCAAACACCTGAGGGTTTAAGAAGTACTGGAGATAAAATCTTTCTAAATACTAGATGGTATTTTGTGGCTAAGTGTTTTAAATTTTTACTAGGTAAACGACGTATAGCTTTAAATGGTGAGTTTGAAAATGATGCGTGGCAAAAAAGTTCTTATGAATTCATAAAGCTTATAGAAACTTGTGGGGGGAAATTTAGTTTTTCAGGCATTGATAATATAAGAAATTTAAAAGAGCCAGTAGTTTATGTTAGTAATCATATGAGTACGTTAGAAACGTTTGTTTTTCCATGCATCATGTTAATGGCAGGGGATGTATCTTTTGTAGTAAAGCGAAGCCTTACTACAAATTATCTATTTGGTCCTATTATGAGAGCTACAGATCCAGTAGTTGTGAATCGGAAAAACCCAAAAGAGGATTTGCAACAGGTTTTAAAAAAGGGAAAGGAGTATTTGCAAAATGGTACTTCAGTAGTTGTTTTTCCTCAAAGTACAAGGAGTGTCAAATTTGACAAATCCTTATTTAATTCACTAGGAGTAAAGCTTGCAAAATCAGCGGGTGTAAAGGTAGTACCTGTTGCAATAAAGACTAATTTTTGGGAAAATGGTAAGATATTAAAAGAACTTGGCCCTATAAAGAGAAATAATACAATACATATGAAATTTGGTGAGCCCATTAGTATCGAGAAAAATGGTAAGGCGGAGCAGGAAGCAATTGTAGATTTCATCTGTGCAAACCTTGAAAGTTTTGGAGGCGAAGTTATAAAATAGATGAGAGTTAGGTGCTATTGACATATATATAAGACTTCTTTATAATTAAACTATAACATTATGTAAATTTAGTTATGGAGGTTTTAATATGGAGTCAATTAGTTTAAGCTCTAAAGCAAATATAACAGCTAGAAGAGCCGATATGAAAAAGGTTTTCGAAAAATCTAAAAGGATAGAGCATCAAAAAAAACCTATTATAAAAAAACAAATAGCTACATTTAAAATAAAGCATCATCAAGCACTTTCAAGGACTAGGTGTTGTGCATATTCAAGTCAAGCTGAGCCTGAAAAACATGTTTCAAAAGAAAGTTTTTTAGAAAGAATGAATCCAGCAAATATGAGCATTAATCAAAAACCAGAGGTTTTATTAGAACATGCACCAGATTATAATCCAACCTTTTGGAATGACAAAGGTCCTATTCAGCATTCTACTAATTGTTATTCATATGCGCTAAATATATCTAAAATTCCATTTGACGTTATAAGAAAAGTTGGAACAACTCTTCAGCCTGGAGGGTTAGGTGGCAAAAATTTAAATAAAGTAAATATAGATCCTAAACAGATTATTGAAAACTGTAAAGAAGATGCTAAGGCAACGGGGGGGTTGTTTATTGAGGCAAAGCCTGGGCAAAAGGCACCTGAAGATGCCTGGAGGGTTGCGTTGGTATATAGTCCGATGGGGGATTACCATTGGTATAAAGAGCATTCAGATGGAACTTGGTCACATAAGAGGGGAACGCGCGAGGTTTCAAACAAGGATGCGGCAGAAAGGATAATAAGAAACCCCGAAAAATGTGATAGAAGATATAATGGCATTAATTATAGTGAGTTTGGTGGATACTTTTTTGTTAAAAAAGGTGATGTAAATAAGGCATGATAGTTTTGTATCCTCAGATGTCGTATTCATTCGGAATGGAAGATTTCATTTAGTATAAACTCATAGACTTTAGGAACAACGCCTAATGAGTAGGGAATGTGAAGTCTTTCAGTGTTTTTATGAAAGTCTTTACCTAGACCACCAAAAACCACTCCGGGTATGTTAAGATTAGATAGTGAGCGTATGGGAAGTTTATAGTTCTTGCCTAAACCTGGCATATTTACAGAGATTGCGTCATGTTCATTTGTGCTAAATCGACCTATGTAGCTAAGGTCACAAATTGCATCATAGAAGGAGCATTTTTCAATAGATTCATTGAAGTTTTCCTTTGCAAAGTCGATTGCTTGATCAATTAGTCTGTGTAGATTGATTTCGTTGTTTGTTGTCTTTCCCATTATTCTAGAAGGGTAAAATGGTGGGCAAAAGCCTATAATAATTATGGGGTCTTGATATTTATGAGCATCACAAAGTTCCTTAATCACTTTTATTGATATGGTTTGGTGATCGAAACCCTTTTTTTGCCATAAATATATTTGATTATCTATATACCGTTCAAATTCTGGGGAGTCGGTAAGAACTTGACTATAAAGTTCTTCGAAGGTCAAGATAATTGGAGGGTATTCGTTTGCAAGTTCAAGTTTTCCAGTAAGGCTTGAATAATACTTAGCATTTTTCTGTGCTTTATCAAGAGCTACATTAAAGGCGTTTTTAGCGATTTCTTTTAGCTTTTGTAAAAGTGATTCTTCATCGATATCAAGCAATAGAAGGTTGTAATAGCTAACAGCATAAAGAGGTGTTTGGGCGTTATAGATGTATTTTAGGTCTGTTTGTTTGGTACAAACAGGTGGGGGTGAGAACTGACCTTCAAAAGAGGTGCAAAAGTCTAAATTACCTTCTATTTGCCTTGTTATTTCAGATATTATAAGGTTTGGGTTTAAACAAGAAAGACTTGCACAAACATGGGACTCTTTACCCTTGCAAAAAAACATAGGGTTTATCTTTCCAATTGTTCCTGTATAAATTCTGCGTGTGTAATCTTTTGTCCATTTAGGTACAGTGCATTCGGTATTAAAGCATGCTTTGAAGTGATAACCGTTACTTTGTAAATTTTCTAAATAGGGAATAGCGGCAAGCATCCCTTCGGAATTTGCCTCTTCTCCAGGAACACCTAAAAAAAGAATGTTACCAGGTATGGGGTCTTTTTTAGAAAACCAACGTAGTATTTCTATGCAAAGGGCTATCCCATATTTCATGTCTGCAATACCCCTTCCAAAAAGCCATTCACCCGATTCTAAATCGCTCAGGGCTATTGTGTCGGGGTTTAGTTCTTTGATTCGGGCGGTTATTTTTTTTATATCAAATGCAATATTTTTTAAAGAACCAAAGTCATCAACACCAACAACATCAAAATGACCAGTAATAATTATAGTTTCTTTGGTTGTGGTTTGAGACTTTATAAAAGCAGAAACAAAAGCTCGATTAAGTCGATCTTCTTGTACCTTAACAACTTGAAGATTTTCAGGATTTGTTTTAAAATATGGGATCTCATAAATTAGCTTAACTATTTTTTCTAATGCAATATTTTCCTTAGTTGTTCCACATATACTTTTTGCCATAACCAATTGTTTTAAAGTTTTCATGAATGATTTTTGAGATACCATTTAAAGACCTCCTAAGAAAAGATTGTGTATGTAAGTGTATTTAGGATATGTATATGTATGATATCATAATTCTAGTTATTAAGCTACCTTAAACAAAAAAGAATTTTTTTTGTTTAAATCTTTTATTTCTGTTCACTGGGGTGATTGACAAAATGAGTTAAACAGAATAATATATCAATGGGTGTTGTTTGATTATTTTTTTAGGGGGTATATTTATGGTTAATCATTTGACGAGTAGTAAAAAGACTAATTTTATTCAGGACATGTCTTCGCTTTTTATGGATAAGGTTAGGGATAATGCAAAGATTTCACTCAAGGAGAATTTTCAAAAACAAGAAGATTTTTCGTTAGATGAAGAGAAAAGAAAAATATCTGCAGGTTCTAGTCTTGATTATTTAGAGGTTTTATATGATGCTAGGGTAATTGAAAATGTAAAAAAGGCTTTGTCTGGGAATCGTGGTGTTTGGAGGGAAAATTTGCAAAAAAGTCAGGAGGTTTTATTAGACTATTTGCAAAAGTCAGATAATGAAGAGGGTAGGAAGTATGTTGCTAATTCTTTGCTAGATATATCAGAAAGACTTATCGCTGTTGGAAAAGAAGATTTGAAAAAATTTGAGTCCAATGCTGATAATAAATATTTTAAATTTGCCCAAAGGATCTATAATAATTTAGATTTAGTAGAAAAAAAGAAATTTTGGATGGATGTTTATAGTATGCAACAAAAAAACTTGGGTGTTATTGCAAATTCGAAATTGGATCATGAAACTGAAATGAAGGCTTTAAAATCATTGGTAAAATATTGTAATGTTTTTATAAATGGTTTAGATAGCGAGCAAAAGGATAGTTTGTTAGATGTTAAAGATGAAAGAAGTAAGGCTCTTTTGAAGCTTAGAGGCTTACGAACGCAGGAAGTAGAAGCTAAAACCAAGGAGAATAAAGAAATAAAACATGAAAAGACAGATGCAGGTAAGCTTTATGATAGGGAGTATGCATTGATCCAGATGTGAAGAAAGTGTATTATAACAAGGCAGGGGATTCCCCCTGCCTTGTCATGTAAAGAACATATGTACGTGATGTTGTCTTTCTTATTTCCATATTCTTAATCATCACCCCGACAACCCTTACATATATATTCTAGCCTCAAAAGGTGATAAATATTTGTTGTAATTTTCTTTATAATTTGATATTGCGATTTTTTTATATTGAAGATCTTTAGCTAAGGCTTTTGGAATATCGGTTTTGTATTCACTAAAGTTTAAAACAATGAGAGCTTGTTTATTATCTAGTATTCGTTTAAAAGCGAATATTTCATCGGGTTTAAGGTCTAAGGGGATAAATTCTCCGTAAGTAAGCAAAGTGTTTTTCTTTCTAAAGTTAATTATTTTTTTGTAAAAACTTAATATTGAATTTTTATCCTTTTGCTGAGAAACTACATTTATTTTTGTGAAATTTGGATTTACTTTAATCCAAGGATTGCTTGTAGAAAAACCTGCGTTTTTAGTATCATCCCATTGAACGGGTGTACGACAATTATCTCTTCCCACATCCCAAATAGCTTGAAGGGCTTGAGTTTGTGAGAGAATATTATTCTTTACCGAAAAGTTGTAAAAAAAGTGAGAGTCTATATCTTTATAGTCGTCTATAGATTCGAATTTTACATTTGTCATACCAATTTCATCGCCTTGGAAGATAAATACTGTTCCTTGAAGAGTAAAAAGTAGTGTTGCAAGCATGGTAGCACTTTGTACCCAATACAAAGAATCATTGCCAAAGGCTGAGACAGTTCTTGGAGTATCATGATTTGCTAAAAATAGTCCTTGCCAACCCTTGTTATAAAGTTCTGTTTGCCATCTAGTTACTATTTCCTTAAACTTTGATTTTGTCCAAGAAACTCTATCCCATTTACCATTTAGACCATAATAGATGTCTCTTAGTTCAAAGGAGAAAACCATGTCTAATTCCCTGCGTTCTTTTTCACTATACTCATTTGCGTGTTTTGTTGTTATACAAGGAGTCTCACCAATGCTTACCATGTTGTAATTATCAAAAACTAGAGCACGCATTTCTTTTAATATTTCATGAACACCTGGTTGGTTATAGTATTCCTCTGGTATTAAAACGTAGTTTTTGTCTTGACTTTGCTTATCTTTATAGTTTTCTTCTTTTGTTATTGCATTTATAACATCTAGCCTAAATCCATCAATACCTTTGTCTAACCACCATTTCAAAACATTGTACACTTCTTTTCTTAAAACTTTGTTTTTCCAGTTTAGGTCGGGTTGTTTTTTAGAAAAAATATGTAGGTAGTATTGACCCGTTTTATCGTGGTATTCCCAGGCAGACTGTGAAAAAAATGATGCCCAATTATTTGGCTCTTTGCCGTTTTTAGGCTCTTTCCATATATAAAAATCACGTTTTGGATTATTTTTCGAAGAACTTGATTCAATAAACCAAGGATGTTCATCCGATGTATGATTTATTGCTATGTCTAGAATAATTTTAATACCTTTTTCATGTGCAAGTTTTAAAAGGTTATCAAAATCTTCCATAGTTCCAAGTTCGGGGTTTATAGAATAATAATCAGAAATATCATAGCCATTATCATCGTTAGGCGTTTTGTATATAGGGCATAGCCAGAGGCAGTCTATGCCTAAATCTTTTAAATAATCTAGTTTCTCTATAATCCCTTTTAAATCGCCTATACCATCATCGTTTGAGTCATAAAAGCTCTTAGGGTAAATTTGATATACGATTGATTCTTTCCACCAAGGATTTGTATTTGGCATAGAAGCACCTCTTTTTCAATATGAAATTATGTATTTATCACTTACTTACGTTCATATAGAACGAGTAAGTGATTCGCACTTTTTCAGCAAACAGGAATTGGTTTTCTCCTTAGTAATCCTCAGATTGAAGTTTATCAATATAATCGAGCGAGTCTATATTGTAATCATATTTTTTTAGCGTATCTAAGGATTTTGTTTTTTTGTCTAGTTTTGATCTTTTGATCCAAAAATCTTCATGCTTTTGAGCAAGAGCGATGCTCTTTATGTGGCGGTTCATTCTGTCCATGATGGAAATATATTCTCTAAAATAAAGTGCCGCACTTGAGCTAATTTCATGTTTCTCAACTTTTTTCATAAAACGTTCATTTGCTTCTATGCTACATTCTATGTACTCCTCACGTGCTTTTAAGATAGACATAGCGCTTTCTTGAAATTTTGCTTGTTCAGGGTCTAAGGATTTTATAACTAATTCTAATATGTTTTTTGATTTTTCATAAAGCGCAAATAGTGAATCCATTGTTTCTTTATCAAGTGTAGATAAAGATTGACTTAAGGACAAGTCACATAGTTCGTCTATGTGGTCACCTATTCTTTCGATATCTGTCATACACCTATTAAGGTGGTGGGACATTATGATTTGTCTTCGTGATAAATATTTTTTAGTCATTGTGGCGATATATTCTCTTGTAGCTAGTTTTATATCGTCAATAACCTGTTCATTTGTTTTTATTTTTCCAACAGTTGAACGTTCATGTTTTCTCAAAACTACATGTGCCATTAAATAAAGGCTTTGTGAGCATACCCTAGATACTCGTTGAAGCTCAAGGAGCATCGCAACTATTCCTCTTTCAGGGTATTCTAGGCAATCATAGTCTAGGTAACTTGATTCTGGCATAGGTTTTTTGCTTCTAGCTACATACCTTACAAATTTAGCAAAGCTAAAGGCAAAGGGGAGTATAATAACTGCAGCTATTAGCATTACAGCTGTATGAAGGTTTGCTGTTTGTCGAATTAAGTTCTCGGGTGATGTGCCAGGTGCAGTAAGTGGTATAAGCCAAAAAAAGAAGGGTTTAGCTATTATGGCAAGCCCAACATTAAATACATTAAATAGAAGGTGAGATATTGAAGCCCTCCTAGCTTCTATATTTGCTCCAATGCTTCCAAGTAGTGATGTTACACAAGTCCCCATATGAGATCCTAGAACAATTGGATACACCTGACTAAAGCTTGTGAAAACTTCAGCGTTTAACATTGCAAAAACGATTGCGATTGTTGCACCACTGCTTTGCCAAATACCTGTTAATATAGAAGATAAGGCTACACCGACAATTAAAGCAGTAAATGTATCAGCATGGACACTTTCGAATGCAACAGCTAATGCATCACGATGAGGAGCTATTGCTCCAGACATAAAGTCCATACCAATAAAAAGCAGACCAAACCCCAGTATGGAGCGCCCTAAGTATTTTCCTTTTGTGGTAGATGAGATAAGCGATGTGACAAGACCTGCAGTTACTGCAACAAACGCATACTCATTGATGTTTAACGAAACTGCTTGCATCGATATTGTAGTACCTACGTTTGAACCTAACATTGGAGCAATAGACTGCTCTAATGTCATAAGCCCAGCATTTACAAAACCTACTAACATTACTGTGGTTGCACTAGAATGGATTGTTAAGCCTAAAGCGTTTCCCAGTGCGAAACCAGAGTATTTATTTCTTGTTGTTTTAGAAAGCAGGCGTTGAAGTTTTGCTCCAATTGACATTTTTAGCCCCTCGGTCATAATATTCATTCCAAATATGAATATCGCTAAGCCACCTAAGACCTTGAAAATTAAAAGAAACAATTCAAGAAAACCCATTATATATCACCTCGTAATTATTTATAAAACTTGCATAAAAACTCTTTTTTTGCAAAAGGTATTTTTTACCAGTGCATCAAATCTAAATGATTTTGCACTCATATTACGCATTCTTTCATATTATGTGATAAAAATCAATATGTTCTTTAAAATTTACATAAATACAAAAAAACCTTGAATTTGTTATTTTTATCTGATAGTATTAAGATGTAAATGAAAAGGAGGAGTCTTATGAAAAAAGAAAAAGCCTTTATTATTTTATCAGATCTAGATAATACATTTTTACCAATGGATAGTAAAACTATGGAATCTTTCGTTAACTTCGCAAAAGATATCAAGGAAAAACATGATATTAATGTTAAATTTTGCCCTGTAACGGGTAGGCCTCCACAATTTACATCGGGCGTTATGCATTCGTTTAAGGGAGCTTTTGAGAGGAAGGGTCTGCAAGATGTAGTGGAAATAGGCGGAGCAGATCAGGGTGGCGTTTTAGTAGATTATAAATACCCCTATAAAAGTAAGATGTTGGCTAGGGAAAACTGCAAAGAGCTTATAGAGAAGATTCAAGAAACTTTATTCTCAAGCAAGATTGGAAAATATTTTGAAAAAGATGAAGATACAAGAGCTGTAAGTGTTTTTATGCTCAATGATAAATATCTAAAAAAATGGTCACAAGAAAAAATCACAGATATTGTTAAAGAAGCAAAAGAATATATTGAAGATAAGTTTGAGGGTGAGGTAAAAGTTACACCTTGGAAGCATTTCTTAGAAGCAACTCCTAAAGAGGTAGGCAAAGATAAAGCAGCAAGTGAGATATTTAGTCATTATCAAAGGCAGTATGATATTGTAGGGATGACCTATTCTGGAGATGCTCCTAATGATATGAAAGCGATTAAGTTTTTAACCAAATTCTCTGAAATTCCTGGCATAAGTTCACATGTATTTTTACCATCTAATGCGGTTGAAGATGTTACAGATCCTAAGATTGAACAATGGAAAGAGCGTTTAGGTGATAAGGCAAAGGGAAGGGTTATTCATGTAGCGGATGAAAAATATTTTGAGGGCGTCTTAAAGCTTATGAAACAAAAATATGAAGAAGGTAAGCTTTTTGGGGAAGGTTCTTCTATAAAAAGAACAACAGATGATTTGAATGTGCATTATGGAAAAAGCAATAAGGAACAAGTTGAAGTTAAAAGTGAAAAATCTAAGGATGATAGTTTTTTAAATAAAATGAAAAAATTCGAAAAAGGCGAGGCAGTAAAAAATAACAATAAAGGTTTTACCCTTTAAGTTGCTCTCATTGCGTAAATTTTGAGATTTCTGATAGTTGAATTTTTACGAAAAGATTCGAATGTTCACACAGGTGTAGATAGAAAAAAGACATCAAGTACATTTATACGTTACATCGCAATACATCCGTAAGCTTTGTTTCAAAATATTTCGATTGGTCAAGAGAAAGCGTCCTGCTTTCCTTGACCTAACTGCGCATCCTTGCGCAGTTTAACGAAATATCCTTTGAAACATTCAGCTACGGCTGTTATTGCTCTTTAACTATTTAAATTTAACGTGATGTCGTTTTTCTTGTTCTCAGTCATCAACCCATTGAACAGTAATAATTGTAATGTTTAACTCTATAGTCTTCGCATTTTTATTGACTAAATATAGGGTTTAGATTATAATCTGTTATATACAAATGAAAATTATACTATAGTTTACATATGGAGGGGTTTTTGAAAATGGAAATAAGTACCAAAGAGAATTTAAGAAAAAATTTTGACAAAAGTCTAGAAAGTCTTTTTGAAAAGGTTCAGACAAGTGAACATAAGCCGAATCTTCCTTATGGAAGACCAATGAATTTAACGCCGCTTACTTCAAGTGTTGATGTGATGGAGGCATCTAGGTGGAAAGTACCACAAAAAGATTTAATTCCAAGCTTGCATAAAAAAATAACTAAGCTATATGGTGAGCTTAAAAAAGATATTGGAGCTATTGAAAGTGAGTTTAAAAAGACTAAAAAACTAGAAAAGATTAAAGATTATTATATAGAGAAAAGAAAAAAGATTTTGTCGGAAAATTCATTGAGTGAAGAGAAAAAAAGTTTAAAGTCTAAAGATTTTAAGCACAAGATTCAGTATGTGAAAAAGGGAATTGGTAAGATAGAGATGACCGTCAATAAACGTGTTGATAAGGCAAGAGAAAAAATAGATTCATTAGAGGTAATTAGAAAAGATTTCCAGCTTAGAATGAAGGATGACAAAGTAAGTAGGATTTCTAGAAATTTTATAGATATAAGAGATGGCATTTTGCTTTGTGATAGTATAGTTAATAGAGCAAATGAAAGAATTAATGGATTTGTTAAGTCTATGGAAAAGAAAGTAGATGTAGCAAAGGTTTCTAAAGAAATGTTTAAAGATAAAGATTTGACTATTGGAACTTGGGTTAAATAATTAATTGTGAATATTAACGATAAGTGTTTATGTAAAAACATTAGATGGTAAAGATTATTTTTTAGGTTTAAGCATAGAAGGGGAGGTAATTTTAAGTGTCAGAAGAACAAAGAGGTTTTAGGGTTGCTAAGATTGAAAAATTAAGACAGATGAATATTAATCCTTATCCAGATAGCTTCAAGGTAAATTGCACATTAGCAAAGGCTAAGGAACTTGATGATGATACGGCGGATGTAAAGGTTGCTGGAAGAATTGCTGCAATAAGAAAGATGGGGAAGCTAACTTTCGTAAAGGTTCAAGATCTAGAAGGAGGTTTGCAATTTTTCCTAAAAAAAGACGAGGTTGGAGAAGATGAGTATGCCTTCTTTAAAGAGGTTTTTGATATTGGAGATTTTATTGGTGGAACTGGTAAAATTTTCACTACCAAAACGGGAGAAAAAAGCCTTAGATTAGAGAGTTTTACGTTTTTAGGCAAGTCTTTTTTACCGCTTCCTGAGAAGTTTCACGGTGTAAGTGATAGAGAAAAAATTTATAGACAGCGTTATCTTGATTTAATAATGAGTCAGGACAGTAGGGATTTGTTTTTATTTAGGTCTAAACTAATTAAGGAAATAAGAAACTTTTTAGATGAAAAAGGTTTTTTAGAGGTAGAGACTCCTATCTTGCAAAACAAGGCATCGGGGGCATTAGCAAGACCCTTTGTAACGCATCATAATACGTATGATACAGATGTTTATTTAAGAATTTCACCTGAACTAACCTTGAAAAAGTTGGTAGTAGGTGGATATACTAATGTGTATGAGATTGCCAGAAACTTTAGAAATGAGGGTGTTAGCCCAAATCATCTGCAAGACTTTACAATGATTGAGGCATATAGTGCTTACTGGAATTATAAGGATAATATGGAACTAACTATGAATCTAGTAAAACATATAATAAGTAAGCTATACGGTTCTTTGGTGATAAATATAGGAGAGCAAGAGGTTGACTTTTCAAAGGATTGGCCAGAAATCTCTTTTAGAGACTTATTGCTAAAGGATACTGGCATTGATATTGAAAAGTATAAAACAGCGAGTGAACTATTAGAGCAGATAAAGCAAAAAAACTTAGACTTAGATGTTGATAATATCGATAAGCTAGGCAGGGGTAATTTGATTGATGCACTTTATAAAAAGGTGAGTAGACCTAAGATTGTTGAGCCTATGTTCTTAGTAAGTCATCCCATAGATTTATCTCCACTTGCTAGGGCAAGTGATGATGATAAGTCGCTTACCGATAGATTTCAACTAATAGTAAATGGCCAAGAGATAATAAATGGATATTCAGAGCTTGTAGATCCAGCAGAACAAAAAGAAAGATTGCTAAAACAAAGCCAGTTGAAGGCTGAAGGTGATGATGAAGCAATGGGCTTTGATGAAGAATATATTTTAGCCATGGAATATGGAATGCCTCCAATATCTGGATGGGGAATGGGAATAGATAGGCTTATTCAGTTTTTGCAAGATAAGGATAATATAAGGGATACGGTGCTCTTTCCTCTTCTAAGGCCATTAGATGCAGAGCCTGCCTCGGATAAGTAGAGAACCCATTTTAGCGCTCTTTGCTAAAATGGTGTGAATCACTTACTCATGCGAGGTAACGAGCAGGAGTTTCATATTTACGAGCAGGAGTTTCATATATTATAATTTTAGAAATTTTGTTTTAAAGTCGGCACCAGCTTTTTTAAGGCTGGTGTTTTTATATCCTAGAACGTAGATGTTTGTTGAGGCCTCTTCTATTTGAGAAACTCTTTTTATTAAAGGGTTGCATGAGTTTTTAGCCTGTTTTAAATTAGTTATAATGGGTATTGTGCTTTGCTTAGTAGCCTTCTTTAAGAGTTTCTCTCCATTTTTATTAAAGCCTAAAACCCTAGCATAAGGAGGACCGCCTAAAGCTGTTATATATTCAAGGTCGTGTTTTGTTATCGAGGATAATAGATTTGTTATGATCCTATTTATCCTTGTTTTTGTATATCTTTTGGTTTGAGATTGCTCTAAAAATTCTTCTAGAGAACAAGAGTTTTGGGTTGCTTTATACAATCGATTATGCAACCCTTCTGCCACATAAGGAAGGTTTTGTAATTGCTCAGGTGTTTGTAGTCGCAAAAGACCTAGTATAAGAGATTCATAATCCTTAATAAATATTGGGGCACGACCATTATCTATTTCTTCTTGTAATATCTCGTAAGAGAAGGAGGGCATGGTATCTTTTATTTTAGTTGAGCTAATATTTAATCTTATGGATGTAGCACTTGAAATTGCTCCGCTTAGGTTTTGGGAATTATAGCTATTGGATATTCTTTTTATGGTTACGGGCTTTATAGGGCTTTTTAGTTTATTTAATGCTTTTAGATATTCAATAGCTAAAATGTTGTTTGAGCCTATGATTGATTCTTCACTAATTTGAGGATTTAGCTTTTGTAGGGCTATCCCTCTTGCTTTAGGGAAAGAAATTCCAGATTCTAGCTCCTTTTTTAATAGAGACTTAAAATTATCATCCTCGTTTGAAAGAATATCTGAAAGATTTTGTATATTTTCTAATTTTCCATCCTCGCTTCCAAAGCAAAGAAAATCTACAATGTTTAAACTATCTAATATTTTAATGCTACTAAAACCAAAGTATTCGCTACTAGATGTGGAATAGATTGTGGGTAGTTCTATTACAAGATCAATTCCTGCTAAAATCGCAGACTTTGCACGAGCCCATTTATTTATGATACTAGGTTCCCCTCTTTGTACAAAATTGCTACTTAAAATACAAACCGTATAGTCGGGGCTAATAATCTCTTTTGCCTTATTTAACTGATAAAGGTGTCCATTATGGAATGGATTATATTCTGCAATTATTCCAAGAACTTTCATAATTTAGCTCCTTTTTCTCTTTTCTACTACCATTTTATACTATTCTTTGATATAATCAAGTGGTAGATGAGATGATTTTTATGAACGGAGGAATGCGTGTGACATTTGAGAAAGCTTTACAAAGCGTGGGGGAATTAGATTTAAAAAGTATAAAGAAATGCTCTGATAGGTTAGATTCGCTTACTAAGCCTTTAGGGAGTTTAGGGTATTTAGAGGATATGGTAAAAAAACTATCGGGAATAAATGAAACTTCTTTGCCTAAGATAGATAAGAAGGCCACTATTGTAATGTGCGCTGATAATGGTGTTTACAAAGAAGGTGTTAGTTCGTGCCCTAAAGATGTTACAGCAAGTGTTGTAAGGAATTTTTTTAAAGGAATTACAGGGCTAAATATTTTTTCACAAATGGCAAAAAGTGATACATTTGTTGTTGATTTAGGTGTTGATGCTGATCTTTTCGATGATGAGGCTTTGAGTTGGGATAGGGATATAAGTGTAGAAGATGAGAGTTTAGATAATTTACAAACGGAGGATAATGTCAAAACTGTTTTTATTGACAAGAAAATAAGAAAGG
>CAZTHU010000003.1:0-27817 GCA_964613575.1 uncultured Eubacteriales bacterium
GTCAGTTAAGACTTAGGCTAGTCAATAAGGGCTTTTACAAGCCCGTCACTTTAGTGATGGGTTGTTGACTGCTAGGTATCTATTGAATATAACCATTAAAAATAAAGGTTATCAGCCGCATTCATTAAGATATCCCCTGTCAGTTGACAGTTTGCATTAGAGTCAGAGAAAACTTTGCTATGACACTAATGTAAACTGTCAACCGTACAACAATTTACCCTTGCCTTTGCTTATGCTTTGGATTTTCGCATATAACCATTATTCTTCCATTACGTTTTATCAATTTGCATTTTTCACAAATTGGCTTTACTGATGGTCTTACTTTCACTTTAAATCCCTCCTCTACTTAGCTCTCCAAGTTATCCTTCCCTTTGTCAAGTCATAAGGTGAAAGTTCTACAGTAACCTTATCACCTGGTAAAATTCTAATAAAATTCATTCTTAGCTTTCCAGAAATATGTGCCATTATTTTATGCCCATTTTCTAACTCTACATGAAAAACCGCATTAGGTAATGATTCTAAAACCTTACCCTCTACTTCAATAACATCTTCCTTGGCCAAATTTTAAAACCTCCTTTACTATAACACTACCATTTTAAACGTTTCCTTTAACAACTTCAAGTATTTTTTTTATTTCTTTTTAAAATATAATGGTCGTTGCCAGTAAATGCTTTGTTTTTGTCTCTTAGATTTTTCTATTTTTTTAATGAACCTAACCAACAACCTAACTGTCAGCATTCCAACCTTAAACTACAATATCGTAAATATTTCAGGTTCATTCTCCGTTATCACAATAGTATTCTCATAGTGTGCAGATAGCTTCCCATCAGAAGTAACCACCCTCCATGTACTATTATCTGAATCTACTTTATTTGTCCCCTCATTTACCATTGGCTCTATGGCTAAAGTCATTCCTGTTTCTAATCTAGGCCCTCTTTTTTTAGTTCTATAGTTTGGGATCTGTGGTTCTTCATGCATCTGCTCACCAATTCCATGCCCTACAAAATCCCTAACTATTGAAAAACCATTTTCTTCAACATGATTTTGTATAGCTGTTGACACATCTCTTAACCAATTACCATGTACAGCATTTTCAATACCCTTATAAAAACTTTCTCTTGTTACATCTATAAGTTTCTTAGCTAACGGTGATATGTTTCCCACCGCAAAGGTTCTTGCACCATCAGCATGATACCCATCTAAGTAAACTCCAATATCAATACTAATAATATCTCCTTCTTTAAGTACTGTGTTGCCTGGTATTCCATGTATAACCTCATTATTAACCGATGCACATATACTTCCTGGAAACGCAGGCAATCCAGCCACTTTATACCCCTTAAAAGAAGGGTAGCCACCATTTGCTTTAATATAGTTTTCAGCAATCTTGTCTAATTCAATTGTTTTAACTCCAGGTGTTACATTTTTTTTTAATTCTTCCATTAATTGAGCATGAACTCTCCCCGCACGCCTCATCTTTTCTAATTCTTTTTCATTTTTAATAACTAGCATTTAACACACCTAAATTCTTAAATATTTCATTAGTAGTCTCTTCAACGCCATCTTTACCATCAACTTCCATAAGTACACCAGCTTTTTTATAGAAATCTATAATGGGTCCCGTCTGTGTATTATATACATCAAGCCTTTGTATTACAGTATCTTCTTGATCATCAGGTCTTTGTATAAGCTCTCCATTACATCTATCACAAACACCTTCCATCTTTGGTGGCACAGTTACAACGTGATAACTTGCTCCACAGCCTGTACAAATTCTTCTTCCTGACATCCTTTTTATTATAAGCGAATCATCTACTACCAAATTTATCGCAAAATCTATCTTCCAATTTCTTGTTGCTAAAACGTCTTCAAGAAAAGCAGCCTGCTTCACAGTTCTTGGAAATCCATCCATCAAAAATCCATCTTTACACTCTGCATCTTCTAACTTGTCTTTAACTACCTTCATTGTTATATCATCAGGGACCAATTTCCCTTGACTTATAAGCAATTCGACCTGTTTTCCCATCTCGGTTTTTTGCTTTATATGCTTTCTAAATATGTCCCCTGTGGATAGATGCGGTATCTTAAAATATTCACAAATTCTTACCGATTGCGTACCTTTGCCAGCACCAGGTGCTCCGATAATAACTAACCTCATTCTATCCCCACCTCTTTTTTTAATTAGTTGACCAGTTGGAATATTGGTCAAGGGATCTAACCTTTCAACACTCCAACCTTCCAACTTTATTCCAAGAATCCTTTATAATGTCTCATAAGCATTTGAGACTCAATTTGTTTTACAGTATCTAACGCAACACCAACTAATATAAGTAGACCAGTACCTGCAAACCAAACTCCCGTAAGCCCCGTAATAGTTGCAAGTAATGAAGGGAATACTGTCACAATTGCTAAAAAGAATGCTGAAAACCAGGTAATTCTATTTAACACCTTCATTATATAGTCTGATGTTGGTTTCCCTGGACGAATACCAGGAACATAACCAGCATTCTTTTTAAGATTATTTGCAATCTCAACTGGATTAAATTGAATAAATGCATAAAAGAATGTAAAGAATATAACTAGTATAGCTGTTATAGGAACAAACCATATGCTCCCTTGTGCATTTCTAATAAATAATAAAAATGGGTTTGTAGTCTCTGGTGCTAAAAATCCAACTAATGTTGGTGGAAATGCAACAAAAGACATTGCAAAAATTATCGGAATAACTCCTGCTAAGTTAACCTTTATTGGGATGTGTGATTTTTGCCCACCATACATCTTTTGCCCAACTACTCGTTTTGCATATTGTACTGGAATTTTTCTTTCAGCTTGTTGAACAAAAACAACTGCTGTTATCATCCCAACGAAAACTAAAACAATTGCTGCAATTGTTATAGCAGTAAAAACAATATTTGTAGCATTTACTGCAAGCTCGTACAGCGCTAGAATTCCCATTGGTGCTCTTGAAACAATACCAGCAAAAATTATAAGTGAAATCCCATTGCCCACTCCATGTTCAGTAATTTGCTCACCTAACCACATCAGAAAGGCTGTTCCAGCGGTGAAAGATAAAGTTACCACCAAAAACGACATAACACCTACATCTACAATTGCTCCCCTTAAACCAAAGTATAGACCTGTAGCTTGAAGAAAAGCTAAAACAACTGTTGAATATCTAATCCATTGACCAATTTTCTTTCTTCCTTCTTCACCCTCTTTTGCCATTTGCTCAATCTTAGGTATAGCAACCGTCAAAAGTTGCATTATAATCGAAGCAGTAATATAGGGCTGTATGCTCATTGCAAAGATTGTTGCCATCATGAATGCGCCTCCAGACAAAAGATCTAGAAAACCATACACACCCATTTCACCACCAGCTTCTCCAACTCCCAAAATTTCCCGTAACGCATTAGTATCAATACCTGGAACAGGAATATGAGAACCTAAGCGGAAAATCAAAAGCATTAACAAGGTAATTAGTAGCTTTTTTCTTAGATCTGGTATCTTAAAGGCATTTCTCATAATTGTAATCATTCCGCCCAAATTATATCACCTCAGCCTTTCCTCCCGCCTTTTCAATCTTTTCTTTAGCGGTTTTTGTAAATTTTTGCGCCTTAACAGTAAGCTTTTTATTCATATCCCCGCTTCCTAAGACAACCAATCCATCAAAAGCTTTTTTTACAAGCCCTTTCCCCCTTAGTTCTTCAACACCAATTTCTTGACCATCATCGAATAGATCTAAGTCTCTTATATTGATTTCTGCATAAACAGTAGCAAATCTTTTGTTGTTAAAACCTCTTTTAGGAAGTCTTCTATATAAAGGCATCTGTCCACCTTCAAAGCCTGGTCTTACACCACCTCCAGCTCTTGAATTTTGTCCCTTATGCCCTCTTCCTGCAGTTTTTCCATTACCTGTTCCATGGCCTCTTCCTTTTCTTTTAGGAAGGGTTCTAGAACCTGGTGCTGATCTTAATTCATCAAGTCTCATTGCTTAACACCTCCTTATAACGATTCTACTTTTACTAAATGGGATACCCTATTTACCATCCCTCTAATTTGAGGATTATCTTCCTGTTCTACAAAGCTTCCTATTTTCTTTAACCCTAAAGCTTTTACGGTATCAATTTGCTTTTGCTTTCCCCTTATTGTACTCTTTTCAAGAGTTATCTTTAACTTAGCCACTTTTGTACCCCTCCTAGCCTTTAATCTCTTCTACTTGCTTACCTCTACGCTTAGCAACCTCTTCTACAGTAGTTAAACTTTTAATACCTTCTAGAGTTGCTCTAACAACATTTAAAGGATTATTTGAACGCAAAGATTTTGTTCTAATATCTTTTATTCCAGCTAATTCCAATACAGCTCTTACAGCTCCTCCTGCTATAACACCAGTACCTTCTCCAGCAGGCTTTAATAAAACTCTTCCCGCTCCATACTCTCCCATTACTTGATGTGGAATAGTAGCCTCTACCATAGGTACTTTAATAAGGTTCTTTTTAGCCTCTTCAATTCCCTTTCTAATAGCATCAGGAATCTCTGCAGCTTTCCCAGTTCCAGAACCCACGTGACCTGCTTCATCACCAACTACAACTATCGCACTGAAACGAAAATTTCTACCACCCTTAACAACCTTAGTAACACGTCCTATATTAACAACTTTTTCTTTCAAATCTAAAGTACTTGCATCTATTCGAGTCACCTTTCATCCCTCCTTTTTTAAAAGTTAAGTCCTTCTTGTCTTGCACCCTCTGCAAGTTCCTTAACCCTACCATGGTAATTATATCCGCCTCTATCAAAAACAACTTCAGTGATACCAGCATCAACAGCTCTTTTTGCTACAAGCTCTCCCACTAATTTTGCAGCCTCTTTATTTCCACCATTTTTCAACTTGCCTTTTAAAGAACTATCTATCGAAGAAGCACAAACTATAGTATTCCCAGCCTTATCATCAATAACCTGAGCATATATGTTGTTTAAGCTTCTAAAAACATTTAGTCTAGGACAATTAGCTGTTCCAGATATTTTCTTTCTAACCCTTAAATGTTTTCTAGCTCTTATCTTATTTTTTACAGGTTTTTTTAACATTTTTTCTCACTCCTTCCTACTTTTTACCTGCTTTACCAACTTTTCTTCTTACTACCTCTGTATCATACTTAATTCCTTTACCTTTATATGGCTCTGGCTCTCTAAACTTTCTTATCTTTGCAGCAGTTTCACCTACTAATTGTTTGTCTATTCCTATAACCGATATCTTATTTTGTGCTGGTACCTCTAAAGTAATGCCCTCTGGTTCTTCCATTTCTACCGGATGCGAATAGCCTAAAGATAATACAAGCTTCTTTCCTTGCTTTTGCGCTCTATAACCAACACCGTTTAATTCTAGATTTTTTTGAAAACCTGTTGTTACCCCAACCACCATATTATTAACTAAAGTTCTTGTTAGCCCATGAAGTGACCTATGAAGCTTATTGTCTGATGGTCTAGTAACAGTTATATTCTCAGCATCTACATCGATATTTATTTCCTTATGGAAATTGCGCTTTAACTCACCTTTTGGACCTTTTACTGTTAATTCTAAACCATTTTTTTTAATCTCAACGCCTTTTGGAACAACCACTGGCATTTTTCCTATTCTTGACATTTAAATCTCCTCCAAATTCTTAAATTATGAGCCTATCTAAAAAGCTCTTTTCAGAAATATTTTAAGTTTCACTACCAAACAAAAGCTAAAACTTCTCCACCTACTCCATGAGTTCTTGCTTTTTTATCAGTCATAACACCACTTGATGTGGAAACCAAAGCTACTCCCAATCCACCTAGAACTCTTGGAAGATCGTGTTTTCCAGCATATACCCTAAGTCCTGGCTTACTTATTCTCTTTATTCCTCTTATAGAATTTTTCTTATCAGCGCCATATTTTAAGGTTACCCTTATTACGCCTTGTTTACTATCTTCCATAGTCTTTACACCTTTAATATATCCTTCCTCAAGAAGTATATTTGCAATAGACTTCTTCATGTTTGACGCAGGAATATCAACTGTTTGATGTTTCGAAAAACTTGCATTCCTTATTCTTGTTAACATATCTGCAATTGCATCAGTAATTTGCATTCCCTAAACCTCCTTCCAAAATATTCTCTTCCTCTACCAACTCGCTTTTCTAACACCTGGTATCTGTCCTTTATAAGCAAGTTCTCTAAAGCATACACGACAAACTCCTACATGTCTTATATACGCATGTGGCCTACCACACAACTTACATCTGTTATATTCTCTAGTTTTATACTTTTGCTTTTTTTGCTGCTTGTTTATCATCGCTTTCTTTGCCACGTAAAAACCCCTCCTTTAACTTTGAGCAAATGGCATACCAAATTGTGTCAATAACTCTTTTGCCTCTTCATCACTTTTTGCCGTTGTCACAAAAGTGATATCCATCCCTCTTATTTTATCAACCTTATCGTAATCTATCTCAGGAAATATCAATTGTTCTTTAACTCCTAAAGAAAAGTTTCCCCTACCATCAAATGAATTTGGTGAAATACCTCTAAAGTCTCTAACCCTAGGAAGCGCTAGATTAAACAATCTATCTATAAACTCATACATTTTAGCTCCCCTTAAAGTTACTTTACAACCATTATCCATTCCTTCTCTTAACTTAAAAGCTGCAACTGACTTTTTCGCTTTTGTTACAATTGGTTTTTGACCAGTTATAGTAGCCAAATCGCGTGTAGCTGACTCAACTGCTTTTGGATTTTCTCTAACTTCGCCCAAACCTACATTTATAACAATCTTTTCCATTTTAGGAATCTGCATCACATTTTTATAGTTGAACTTGCTATTTAAAGCTGGTATTACATCTTTCTTATACTTTTCTCTTAACCTTGGCATCGATTAACCTCCTTTCATTTATTACTCTTTTTCCTTTATTATATCAACAACTTCATCACACTTTTTACAAAATCTTACCTTACTTCCTGTCTCTAAGTATTTTTTACCTACCCTAGTTGGTTTATCGCATTTATCGCAGAATAACAAGACATTTGAAGCATGTATTGATCCTTCTTGTTCAAACCTTCCAGCTTGTTTTTGCTGACCTCTAGCTTTTTTATGCTTTGTTTGAAAGTTTACACCTTCAACAATTACTCTTGTTTTTTTAGGATCAACATATATAATTTTTCCCTTCTTACCTTTGTCTTTTCCGCTTAATACAACAACTGTATCATTTTTTTTGACATGTATTTTATTAGCCAACTTTCATTACCTCCTTTCTTCCCATGAAACACTTTAGAAATAATAGTCTTGCCTTAATAATAATATAATATCGCATATAGATCTCACTGATAGCAAACAGTCTTAACAATCTCATATAATCTCTAAAGTACCTCTTCTGCTAATGACAATATCTTAGAATAAGAACCTTCTCTTAATTCTCTTGCAACAGGACCAAATATACGAGTTCCTCTGGGGTTCTTATCATCTTTTATAACTACTGCTGCGTTTTCGTCAAAACTTATATGCGTTCCATCTTTTCTCTTTAACCCTCTTTTTGTACGGACAATAACGCATCTAACAATTTCTCCTTTTTTTACAACCCCTCCGGGTGTTGCATCTTTAACAGAAGCCACTATTATATCACCAACATTACCATACTTTCTCCAAGAACCACCTAATACTTTTATACATTGTATTTTTTTAGCTCCACTATTATCTGCCACCTTTAACTTCGACTCAACTTGAATCATCTTAAGCTACCTCCTTTCCTAAGCCCATAAGGTATTTTATTACCTATGCAAATAAATTTCAACCTCAGAACGCATTTTACTTAACTTGTTCTAATACCTCTACAAGTCTCCACCTCTTGTCTTTACTCAGTGGACGTGTCTCCATCACCTTAACTTTATCTCCTACATTACACACATTCTGTTCATCATGTGCTTTTAATCTATATGTTCTCTTAAGGATTTTTCCATATAAAGGATGCTTAATACTATCCTTAACTGCAATTACTGCAGTTTTCTGCATCTTATTACTAACAACCATACCAATTCTTGTTTTTCTAAGATTTCTTTTTTCCAAGTTATACCCCTCCCTTCATTATTGAGCTTTTTCTAACTCTAATTCTCTCATAACAGTCTTAACTCTAGCAATATTTCTTCTAACCTCTTTTAATTGCAAAGGATTATCTAAATTGCTTGTAGCATGCTGAAATCTTAAGCGATATAATTCTGTCTTTAATTCTTTAGATTCTTGCAATAACTCTTCATAATTTTTTTCTCTAATCTCATTAAGTTTCATTTGACTCACCACCTAATCCTTCATCTTTAGACACAAACTTACATTTTATAGGAAGTTTATTGGATGCAAGCCTTAACGCCTCTCTAGCTACCTCCTCCGGAACACCCGCAATTTCAAATAAAACTCTTCCTGGTTTTACTACAGCTACCCAATACTCAGGTGAACCTTTACCACTACCCATACGAGTTTCTGCGGGTTTTTTAGTTACTGGCTTATGTGGAAAAACTTTAATCCAAACCTTTCCGCCCCTTTTTATATGTCTTGTCATTGCTATTCTGGCAGATTCTATCTGATTACTAGTTATCCAACAAGGATCTAATGCCTGTATTCCGTAATCACCTTCTACTACCCTATTACCTCTGCTAGCAACACCAGTAAGTCTTCCTCTATGCTGCCGTCTACGCTTTACTCTTTTAGGCATTAACATTGCTTTTTCCTCCTTCCGCTTTAGTATCCTTTTTAGCCGGAAGCACCTCTCCCTTGTAAATCCAAATCTTTACCCCTATTTTACCATATGTTGTATTAGCTTCAGCAACACCATAATCTATATCAGCTCTTAACGTTTGAAGTGGTATTGTACCCTCATGATAATGCTCTGTTCTTGCTATCTCTGCTCCACCAAGTCTTCCAGAAACAGATGTCTTAATTCCCTTCGCACCCATTTTCATAGCTTTTTGCATTACCTGTTTCATTGCTCTCCTAAATGAAATTCTTCGCTCTAACTGTGAAGCAACATTTTTTGCAACCAATTTTGCATCTACGTCTGGTTTTTTAATCTCTATGATATTTATATTTGAAGGCTTTTTAGTGATTTTTTCAATATCCTTCTTTAAATCTTCAATACCTGTACCACCTTTACCTATTACTAGTCCAGGCTTAGATGTGCTAATATTAACTCTTATTTTTCCAGTAGGTCGCTCTATAACAACTCTGGACACATTTGCCAAACGCAATTTTTTCTGAATATGTTTTCTGATCTTATCGCTTTCTACTATATTATCACTAAATTCGGACTTATTTGCATACCAAACCTCATCCCAATCTTTAATAATACCAACTCTAAGACCATGTGGATTAACTTTTTGTCCCATTATTCAACCTCCTTTTCCATTTTAATGTACCTTGGACAACCTTTTTATGCACTAATTATTCACGTTCTTTTACTACAACAGTTATATGACTTGTTTTCTTTAAAATCCTAGCAGCTCTTCCTTGTGCCCTTGCTCTAATTCTCTTTAAAGTAGGTCCTTGGTCAGCAAAAGCCTCTGCTATGTACAAACCATCTACATCTAAAGCTTTATTTTCAGCATTTGCAACTGCGGATTTCAAAACCTTTGACAAAACAGGTGATGCTGCTTTTTGAGTATATTTTAATATACCAAAGGCCTCGTCAACATTTTTGTTTCTTATTAAATCCATCACGATTCTAACCTTTCTAGGTGCAATCCTGATATGTTTCGCCACTGCCTGAGCCTTATCATTTCCTATACCTTGCTTTTTTTTCTCTTTTTTAGTTAGTATAGGAGCTTTATTTGATTTTCTACGACAAGTTGATTCTACAGCATTATCTATGTTTTCACTTACATCAACATCTTTTTTACTCACAGCGAATACCTCCTCTCTATTATGATCTCTTAACTATCTTACCCCAGAAGATTTCTCTGAACCTCCATGTCCTTTAAAAGTTCTAGTAGGTGCAAATTCTCCCAATTTATGACCTACCATCTCTTCACTAACAAACACTGGTACATGCTTTCTTCCATCGTGAACCGCAAAAGTATGTCCTACCATTTGTGGAAATATAGTTGACGCTCTTGACCAAGTCTTTATAACAACTTTATTATTAGCTTTATTCATCTCTTCAACTTTTTTTAAAAGTTTTGGACTAATGAAAGGCCCTTTTTTAATAGATCTACTCATACATGCCCCTCCTTTCTCTAAATCTATTTCTCACATTTAATATCTTACCATATAAAGCTTACACTTTCATAGAATTTTAATTTTTCTTTTTCTTTTTTCTAGATTTTATAATATATTTATCGCTATGCTTATTTTTCTTCCTCGTTTTATATCCTAAAGTAGGCTTACCCCAAGGTGTAACTGGGCTTGGCATACCTATTGGTGATTTACCTTCCCCACCACCATGTGGATGATCGCAAGGATTCATAACAACACCACGTACAGTAGGTCTATTTCCCATATGTCTTTTTCTTCCGGCTTTACCAATTGTAATATTTTCATGTTCAACATTTCCAACTTGTCCTATAGTTGCCCTGCATTCTATTCTAACCATTCTTACCTCACCTGAAGGAAGTCTTACTTGCGCATATTTGCCCTCTTTAGCCATAAGCTGTGCTGAACCACCTGCCGAACGCACCATTTGACCACCTTTACCAGGCTTTAATTCTATGTTATGAATATTGGTTCCCACAGGTATACTTATTATTTGCATAGCATTTCCTGGTTTTATATCAGCATCTTGTCCAGCTACCACCTCATCACCTACCTTTAAACCATTAGGTGAAAGAATATATCTTTTTTCACCATCTTTGTAAAAAAGAAGCGCAATATTTGCAGTTCTGCAAGGGTCGTATTCAATAGCTGCAACCTTTGCTGGTACATTTTCTTTGTTTCTCTTAAAATCTATCTTTCTGTATTTTTTCCTGTTACCCCCACCTTTATGGCGAACAGTTATCTTACCGTATGTATTCCTACCTGCGTTGTTTTTGATTTTGCTTAGTTTAGATTTTTCTGGTTTATTTTTTGTTATTTCCGCAAAATCTGAAACCGTCATATATCTTCTAACTGGCGTAGTAGGTCTGAATTTTTTGGTTGGCATATTCTCACTCCTTTATCTAAATCTAATCTTCTTACTCCTATAAAAACCCGCGTTTTTCACAATGAGCACTCTTTAAAATGCTGCTCCAAATTCCTCAATAGTTGTTTTGTACTTCTTACCTGTAGAAGTTTCTACTCCACCTTTAGTTTTGTAAGTTTCAGGTTTTGGATCTAGGTCAATTTTAACCATTGCTTTTTTCCAGTCTGCTCTATAACCTTCATGTTTTCCCATTCTTTTTTTCTTACCAGCCCGGTTCATAGTATTAACGCTTAAAACCTTAACCCCAAAAAGCTTTTCCACTGCCTTTCTAACCTCTGTCTTTGTAGAATTAACATCAACTATAAAAGTATAAGTTCCCGATGCAATTTCCATATTAGTCTTTTCCGTAACGTACGGTTTTTTTATTATATCTTCAGGAAGTCTCATTATGAATACACCTCCTCAACTTTTTTTACTGCATCTTGTGTTATTACAAAATTATCATACTTTAAAATGTCGTAAACATTTATTGTATTTATTCCTGCAGTTTTTACCCCTTGAATATTCCTTGCTGATTTAATAACATTTTCGTCCTTTTCAGGTACAACGATAAGCGTTTTTTCTAATCCTAAGTTGTTTAGTATCTCCACCATCTTCTTTGTTTTGATTTGGTCTAAATCAAATTTATCTAACACCTTAATTTGGTTTTCTAAAACCTTAGAAGAAAGTGCTGACTTTAAAGCAACTCTTTTAAGCTTTTTAGGTAATTTATAACTATATGACCTTGGCTTTGGACCTAAAGCTATACCACCCTTTATCCATTGTGCAGACCTTGTACTTCCATGTCTTGCACGTCCAGTACCTTTTTGTCTCCAAGGCTTACTACCTCCACCACGAACTTCACTTTTTGTTTTCGTAGACTGTGTACCTTGTCTTTTATTAGCTAATATATTAAGTACAACTCGATGCATTGCATCTTTGTTTACTTTTGCTGAAAATATATCATCACTTATTTGCAATTCACTAACAACATCACCTTTTGTATTGTAAACATCTACCTTAGGCATTTTCTTTCCCCCTTTCTAAAATACTTATTTTCCTTCTTTAACCGTATCTTTTATTGTAAGAAGCGTTCCCTTTGGCCCCGGAAGAGCACCTTTAACAAGCAATAATCTATTTTCTAGATCTACCCCTACAACATTTAAATTTTGAACAGAAACTTTTTCAGCCCCCATATGCCCCGGTAGTTTTTTGCCCTTAAAAACTTTTCCAGGATAAGAACAAGCCCCCATTGAACCTGGTGATCTATGAAAATGTGAACCATGTGTCTTTCTACCTCTAGATTGATTATGTCTTTTTATAGAACCTTGAAAACCTTTCCCTTTAGAAACACCAGACACATCTATCTTATCACCTTTTTCAAACATTTCCTCTAGCTTAATTTCTTGTCCTAATTCGTATTTTGATGTATCTGTTACCCTAAACTCTCTAAGAATTTTTTTAGGAGATAACTTAACCTTATCAAAATACCCCTTTTCTGGCTTGTTAAGCCTCTTAGACTCTACATCTTCAAAACCAACCTGAATCGCTTCATACCCATGATCATCGACAGTTTTTTTCTGAACAACGGTACATGGACCTGCTTGAACTACAGTTACAGGTGTAACCTTGCCAGCTTCATCAAAGATCTGAGTCATCCCGATTTTCTTTCCTAACATAAACTTTTTCATCTTTTCCCCTCCTTTGGTTATTGGTTCACCTTTGTGAACTTGACCTTTTTACACAAACATTAATCTTACTTTTCACCTTTTACTTGAATCTCGATGTCAACACCAGCTGGAAGCTCTAATCTCATTAGCTTTTCCATCGTCTTTTGTGTTGGTACAACAATCTCTACAAGTCTCTTATGAGTTCTCATCTCAAACTGCTCTCTTGCATCTTTGTACTTATGCGGTGCTCTTAAAATAGTAAATACTTTTTTCTTAGTTGGTAGAGGAATTGGACCCTTTACCTCTGCACCAGTTAACTTTGCAGTATCAACTATCACCTTTGCTGACTTGTCGATAATTTGATGTTCAAAAGCTTTAAGTTTAATTCTGATTTTTTCACTGACTGCCATACATAAACCCCCTTTTTCGTTCTTAAAGTACATTAAACCCTTGCGCTCGATCTACTCTGTATTTTAACTTTTTGAATGCACTCCTATCAAAAACTTATAAACACAAAAACCCAAGTATTCCACCACATACCGTGACAGAGAACTCGGGCATTAGCCATAAACAGCATACTTATACAAGTACATTATAAAAATAACTGTATATTGACTTCTAAGCCCGCTTTCAGGAAGTGGACATTCTCCACGAAAGTGACCTGTCTAAAGACAGCAATCTTTCGCTTCACAGTTGATGTTGCACAATGTCGAAATTATACACCAGCACTTTCAATAATGCAAGTATTTTTTTTAAATTTTTATTTGTAAAAAATTGAAGTTATGTATTGTTTTTTTTTATATCTGATGATAGTATCTAATCGCCATTCAGGAGCTCCAAAAAAACACTATTTATAATAGAACATATATCTTAGTTTCCGATTGGTTATTAACTTCAACTTCAAACTCAATGAAACCCAATCTTACAAAAACTAAACATTGACTTTCATTTGAAGTAACTAAAATTTTGGAGTGCAAATATATTTATTTTTTTATTTTAAGAGGGGGAGTAAGAATGAACAATGAGCTGTATAATCGTTTTAGTTATCAGGAGAATGTTAGAGCACGTGAATCGTTAGAGGAAATTAATTGGAGACAACGGTACAACCTATTATATCCCGAAGCCTTAAAGAGTGAAATTGACGATTTAAAAACCTTACGCAAACAGTATCAAAAAAAAGAAAAAAGAATGGGCATCCCAGTAAAGGCATCCCTTTTAGCTATTGTTGCAGGGGTAGGCATGCTTGCTTTAAGCGCTGTTGTACCTGTATTATTTGTCCCTGGCATAATATCTCTTTTTGGAGGAATTGCAACTGGAACTTTTACTACTTTTTTAAAACATGTATATGCTAGCGAACCCACCAAAACCTTAAACTCACAAATCAATGTAGCAAAAGAAATCCTTAGCATCAAAACCCATAATAGATCAAAAGAAGTTACTAGGGGTATGGATTTTGAAAAAACGTCTTCAAAAACAGAATCAAAGGAAAAGAAAAATGAGCAGTTCTTAAATAAAGGAAAAACTGTTCCCTTAACAAAATTAAATAATCTACACCCTCAAAATGAAACTCCAAAGGAGTCCTCACTTACACTTTCTCTTTAGTGAGTTTTGCGTTTAAACACCAGTCAAAAACACCCTTCATGCCATTAAAAAGCTTGGATGACGGGTGTTTTTTTGTTGCGTTTAAATATAACAAATAAATTCAAAGTTAGATTCATTTTCTTTTTTGCACATACATAACGCACTGAAAACTCATCAAATCCTCAAAATCAATTGCCTTCTTTCTTTGTTTTTTTTGCTCTCATATCTGTATTTAATACCCTCTTTCTCAATCTAATACTCTTAGGGGTTACCTCAACTAACTCATCATCCTCAATTAACTCTAAAGACTGCTCTAAACTTAATTTCTTTGGAGTAACTAGTCTAAGCGCTTCATCTGCTCCCGATGCCCTGATATTTGTAACATGCTTTTTCTTGCAAACATTTATTACTATATCTTCTTTTCTAACATTCTCTCCAACTATCATCCCTTCATAAACAGGTATTCCAGGTTCTATATATAAAGCACCTCTTTCTTGTGCATTAAAAAGTCCATAGGTAACCGCTTCTCCATTTTCCCAAGCTATCATTGCACCTCGTTGTCTTTGAGAAATTTCTCCCTTATAATGCTCATAGCCATCAAAGATATTATTCATTATACCATTACCTTTAGTGTCTGTGAGAAACTCTTGCCTATAACCAATCAATCCTCTTGCCGGAATCTTAAACTCAACCCTGCTAAAACTACCAGCAGCAGGTGACATATTAATCATTTGAGCTTTTCTTACACCTAAAGCTTCTATAACAACGCCTACATATTCTTCAGGAACGTCTACCAACAAACGTTCTATTGGCTCTAAGCATATATCACCTTCTTGCTTATATATAACCTTAGGCTTAGATACTTGGAACTCATAACCTTCTCTTCTCATGGTCTCTATAAGTATTGATAAGTGTAACTCTCCCCTTCCTGAAACTTTGAAAACTTCAGTTGAATCTGTTTCTTCAACTCGCAGACTGATGTTAGACAAAAGCTCTTTAAAAAGCCTGTCCCTGAGCTGCCTAGACGTAACAAAAACACCTTCCCTACCTGCAAAAGGGCTATCATTTACACTAAACTGCATAGAAATTGTAGGTTCTTCTACATCTACAAAAGGTAGTTTTTCCGGATTATTTATAGAACATATTGTTTCCCCGACATTAACTTGGGATATTCCTGAAATTGCTATTATATCACCCGCGCAAGCATTATCCACCTGGACTCTTTTTAAGCCCCTATACTCATACAGCTTTACAATTCTTGCCACATCCTGACTGTCATCCTTTAAAATTCTCAAGACCTGCTCTCCCGAAGATACAACACCCCTCTCAATCCTTCCTACTGCAATTCTCCCTACATATTCGTCATATTCTATACTTGAAACTAAGAACAAGAAATCGCCCTCCTCAGCACTCATAGGTGAAGGAACATTATCTATAATACAATTAAATAAAGGTTTCAGGTCTTTGCTTTCTTTACCTAAAACCTTTGTCGCATAACCATCTTTTGCCGATGCATAAACAGTTGGAAAATCAAGCTGCTTATCACTTACCTCCAAATCCATAAAAAGTTCTAACACTTCATCTAAGACTTCCTTAACCCTCGCATCTGGTCTATCAACTTTGTTAATTACAACTACTGGAATCAAATTCAGTGACAAAGCCTTCCGCAAGACAAACCTTGTTTGAGGCATTGTTCCTTCAAATGCATCCACTAAAAGAAGCACCCCATCAACCATTTTTAAAATTCTCTCAACCTCTCCACCAAAATCTGCATGACCTGGGGTATCCACAATATTTATCTTACAATCATTATAGCTTACACTGGTATTTTTAGAAAGAATTGTAATCCCACGCTCTTTTTCTAAATCATTTGAATCCATAACACGTTCTACTACTTGCTGATTATCCCTAAAGGTTCCACTTTGACGTAACATTTTATCAACTAAAGTAGTCTTGCCATGATCAACGTGAGCAATAATTGCAACATTTCTTATATTTTCATTTTTTCCCACAACGACTCTCCTTACTTAATTTACATTAGATTAGATTATTAATACCACCTATAATATAGACCATCCCTTTCATCATGTCAATAGATGCTTTTATACTAAAAAACACAAAATGAAGCGATTCTTGTGTTTAATACAACAAGAATCGCCCCATCATTATATAAATCCGTCCGACAATAATCTTCAAAAATTAAAACGTAAGCATCTAGAATCTACATTAAAATTAAAATTACTGTCCTCTTCCCAAAAATTAAATAAAATAAGATAAATAAGTAAAATATCTTTAATAAAATATCCTTACCCGCATCAATCCCCTTCCAAAAAATTTTATCCGTATACTAATCCCCCACTTTTAAATAATAAAAATTAAAATAATAAATACATAATCTTTTCTCTACACTTCTTATTTTCTAATGTTCTGACCAGACATTTTTAAACTCTTATTTAATTCAAATGCTTTACTAAGTACAAATTTTAAAACTTACATAATTAAATTTCTTTAAAATTTGTTATCTAAAACATAAGCCAATACCCTTGTTGTCTTTTTAAGACTGTCAACTCTCATTGTCTATCAAGATTGTCCATTTAAACTGCCTACTCTAGGAGGGTCATAAACTGATTTTTCTTGCTGTCTCTTAATCTGTCATTTTAAACTGTGTACCCTTGTTGTCTCTTAATCCGTCATTTTTATAGTATATTCTTGAGTCCTCTTGGATTGCTCATTAAATTGTCTACTATTAGTTGCTTTTAAACTGTTGTTAAAAATTGTCTACTATAGTTGCACCTTGTTGTCCTTTAGAATTTCATCTAGAGGCTCTACTTCGTAATAACCATCTAGAAAGAGATTCTCAAATGTGTCTTCGATCGCTCCTCTACAGGCATGCCCCCTTTTAAAAAACTTTTTGGTAATACTAGGATCCTATGATGTGTTCTGAAAGAAGTTTTAATAAAACCTCTATCTTTAATTTAACACACCAAAGACATTATGTCAATATAATAGCATTAAATCCTTTATTTTTTTCTGCTAAATCCCGCTTAAGTAAAGCTTTTTAGAAATACAATAAATAAAACTAGGATTTTCTATTGTATTATATAAATCTACGTGATAGAATTTCATTAACAAATTCTTAATGGAGGAATTTAAATGCAAGTTCTTGATTGTCAGTTAGCAATAAATTTAAATTACTGCGAGAATGAAATCGATTCTTTTATAAGTAATTGCGAGGAAGCCATAAACGGTTTTGTAAATAATAAGAACACTGTTTTCAAACTAAAAATTGCTATTCATGAGCTTATTGTAAATTGCATAGAACATGGATATCAAAAAGGGTCCGGTAATGTCGAGTTTCTATTAGAAAAAACACAAGACGACATGATATGCATGACAGTAAAAGATTATGGAAAAGGATTTGATTTTGAAAATTTTAATTTAGAAAGAAAAACTACGTCTTTAGACGATATACAGCCTAGGGGTTGGGGACTGTTGATTATTAATCGTTTGGCAAGTTCTCTTAAGTTTGAACATAATGAACCAAGCGGAACCACTGTTCAAGTGTACATAAAAGAATGATTTGCCTTTGAAAAAAACATTTAGATATTACAAAAAAATTGTTAGTATAATGTTGTTTTGTAAGAGCACAATAAGTTCAGTAATTTTATCTGATAATTCACTAATAAGTTGACAATAATATGTCAGTGATAATTTCCTAATTGCAGGATATCACTAAATTGTCTTTGAGACATTTAGTATTTAGCTCAATAAGAATTATTTTGCATGACTATAAACATTATATATAGTCATTTATCAAAATTTCTACCAACATATTATATTGATTATAGTACTTTTACATATCTATATAATCCCGTAACCCCATCTTTCTTACTGTAATCAAACAAAACATTCATTTCACATTCGTACCAAGAGCTACAATTAAGGCTGAAGAATTGATAGCTAAATCTATCAATATGAACCCTCTTATAAATTTCTTTTGCACTTAACCCCTTATGAATCGGCAAGAATTTCTCAACAAAATCATTATCCTGAAGTCGTTTAAATACAATATTTTTAAAATTTTTATCATATTGGTCTTTTATACATTTAGGAAAGTTTGCAGTATTATTTGAAGCTAAATAATCAAATTTCAAGCATTCCTTTACTAAGTTTAAATTAATATTCTTAATACTATTAAGCTTAGTATTCATTTCTAAGAATTCATACAAGTAATTATAACACTCATCTGCCTTTATAGGTCTTTTCCAAAAACTTTTTTCATTTAAAAAGGTATAAAAAGAAAAATAAAAATCAAATGCCGATTCAAAAAAACCAATAATATACTCAAAAGTTTTATGAAATCTACTACTATTGTAAAACCTGTCTAAAACATCCTCAATACCTTTTAAGCAAGCAATATCATCAAAAGATAATTCCCTTGTCCTTAAAACTTCATAAGGTGCATAATCTCGGAAAATAACTCCACATTCCCTTGCTCTCTTTCTAAGCGCAGTTCCTTTAAGTAGCTTTAAAAATCCAAGCTGAAACATGTGGGGTCTTAACGCATATATGGTATTAAAAGAATGTTTAATGCTATAAAAATCTTCCCCGGGAAGCCCGGCAATTAGATCTAAGTGAAGATGAATATTGTTTTTTCCTACTATTGCACTTACATTTTTATACACCTTTTCTAAATCAGTAACCCTTCCTATTTCTCTATGGGTCTTTTCATTTGCCGATTGAATCCCTACCTCTAACTGAATTTGCCCCCTTGGCATATCATTCAGAAGACTAATAAGCTCTCTATCAAACAAATCACCTGCAACTTCAAAGTGAAAAACAATATTTTCAAACTCATTGCGATTAACTGTGATAAAACGCCATATAGCCATTGCTCTTTCTTTATTACAATTAAAGGTTCTATCCACAAACTTTATAAGCCTTATCCCAAATCTTGCAAACATTAACAAATCCTTATAAACAGTCTCTAACGGCAAAAAAGTTAACCCTTTTTGTGCTGATGATAAACAATACGAACAGTTAAACGGACATCCACGAGACGACTCATAATACAATATTCTATTTTCAATATTCTCCAACATCTGCCTTGTATAAGGGCTTTTAACCTCAGACAAATCTACATTCACACAATTTTCTTGAATCGATAGATCAAAATCCTCACCTTTATTTTTAGCCTTAACAAAGTTTTGTACAAATCGCTTAAAAGCTATCTCTCCCTCTTTTTTTATTATAAAATCAAATACCCTGTCGTCGTAGCACTCTTCATAAGAAACCTCCGGTCCCCCTGCTACAATATAGGTCTCCGGCAGTATTTTTTTTAAATCCTTCGCCAATCGTCTTATAAAGTCAATATTCCAAATATAACAAGAAAAGGCCACTACATGAGGCCTTCTAATATATATATCCTCCAAACAGACTTGAAGCTGATTATTTATGGTATATTCCCTAACATCTACCTCTATGCCATCTAAATCAGCTAAACTTTCCTTTAAATACCACGCAGCTAAACACGAATGAATATATTTAGAATTCACCCCTACAACTACAATGTTAACGCTCTCCATCGTTTTACCCCTCTATGTTCTATTAAAATGCCCTGATGCTTATATAACTTCTTACTTAGACTCATCCATAACAAGCTTTAACATTTCAAGTTGAGACATTAAAAGGCTCTCTGATTTAGTCTTATAAACTTGAAGCTTCTTTTTGGTTTCCTCATACTCTTGATTTATCTTCTCAGCTTCCTTCTTTGCATCTTCGATAATACCTTGAGCTTTAATTTCAGCTTCTTTAATCATGTTTTGTGTTTTCTCTAGTGTATTTTTCTTTACATCATCACTAGTTGATTGAGCCATAACAAGAGTATTTTGAAGGGATTCCTCAATATTTTTATAATGACGGACCCCTTCATTTAACATCGCAACCTTATCCTTTAATTCCATATTTTCTTTCATCATAGCATCATAGTCTTCAATGACTTTATCTAGCACATCATTTACAAAATCCTCAGAATATCCTCTAAATAAAACTTTTTTGAACACAACATTTTGCAGATCATTTGGAGTATAATTCATAGACAGGCACCTCATCTCTTTTATCGAATATATTAAATATAGAAATACCAATAAGCTCTACTTCAAATTACTCTGTCATCTTTTAGCTGTCGTGATTATGAATCTTTATCGTCCTAAAAAATCGTATACGGCCTTAATAATTCCATCAGAATCCGTATTATCAAAAACACTACAAGGGGAGAAATATCAATAGGAAAAGCACTTCCTTGTGTGTATTTTCTGAAAATATTCCTAACGGGTGTTAACACTGGTGATAAAAATCTATCCAGCATAACGCCAAAACTGCTACCTCTTCCACCTGGAACCCAAGATAGCAAAACATTAATAAGTATGGCAACCCATAGCAGTTGTAATAAATAATAAACCGGTGTTGCAATCAATCCAAATAAATACATTCAATCACCTTACCCATGGGAAAAGAGCAGACTTATTTCTAAGTTCATCTTTAAATTCACCCATAACATCAACATTAGCAGGTGCAATAACAAAGATACCTTGTGAAACTTTCTGAATATTTCCCTCTAGCGCACAAACGCCACCACTTAAAAAGTCTAAAAGCCTTTGTGCAAACTCTTTGTCTAATTCTAACAAATTAATAACTACCGGTTTTTTGTTCTTTAAGTGCTCACAAACCTCTCTAGCATCTTCGAAATTTTCTGGGTTCATAATTACAACTTTAAATTGTTGCTGAGTATGAAGATTTACTACCTTGCCCTGATTATTAGTTCTGCCTTTTGGCGATGTCGAAGCATTTTGTTGCAAGTGTAAATTAGAATGCTCATTCTTTAGTGTCTCTTGTTCTTGTTCTAGTTCTTCTTCTTCAACTTCCCAACCTACAAAATCTAAAACCTTGTTTAAAACTGACATTGTACATAGCCCCCTTTTTTCTGTTGTTCTGTTAATTTACAGTTATTTATCCAAATATTGCAGATCCTAATCTTACAATATTAGCACCTTCCTCTATGGCAACCTCATAATCATTACTCATCCCCATTGACAAATATTCTAAGTATACATTCTTATACTTTTTGTTGTTTATGTCAATAGATATATTGTACATTTCCCTAAAAATCCATCTTGCGTCTTCAGGATTATGATAATATGGAGCCATTGTCATCAAACCTTTTATCTTAACGTAAGGGTATATTGAAGCTTGCTTTAGAAAGTCGTCTAAGTCATTTTTAGATATACCTGCTTTGGTCTCTTCTTTTGAAATGTTTACTTGTATTAAAACATTAATTTCTCTTTCTAAAGAACTTGCTTTTTTACTTATTTCCCTAACCAACTCAATTCTGTCAACAGAATGAATAAGATCTACCTTATCCACAAGATACTTGACTTTATTGGTTTGTAACCTTCCTATAAAGTGCCATTTAACTTTCTTGCCTATTATATCGTACTTTTTCAAAAATTCCTGAACCCTATTTTCAGCAAAATTTGAAAAATTTTTATCAGTTACTAAAAGAGCCTCTTCCACTGGTATATTTTTTGTTACAACAATTATTTCAATATCCTCTAAATCCCTTCCAAACTTTTTAGCAGCAATACCTACCTTTTTTCTTATATCTATTAAATTATTTTTTATACTTTTTTCACTCATCCTATAAAACGCCCCTCTCTAACGCTTTGTGGATTTAAAACATATTGACCATATATACTAAGACCTCTCGAATTTTCTAAATTTCCCACAACTACAAAATCTTCACTGCTTCCTAAAACGTTAACATCTATAATCCTCGTCGTTCCACCAAGTACTACCATAAGTTTCGCCGTTGACTTAGCCTTATCAAAATCCAACAACGAATCCTTTCTCACCTTATAACCAGAATGCTTATTTTTTACAATACTAATGTTTACATCTCTAAGACCTACTGTTTGAGGAAGAAATCTATCTAACTTTACTCTTACTAAAACATCACCTGAACGTTCAGCCTCAATTGATTCTACAAAGCCACTAACATCTAAATCAACCTCATTTATTCTCATCTTAATATTATCGCCTTGTGAAAAAGCTCCAAAATCTTTTCTTTCAATGATAACTAAGACATAATATGCATTATCATTAACTATTTTGAATAACGGCTCACCCCTTCTTATAACCACGTTAGTCGGAGATATGAAAGGTTTCTTGTTTTTTATTTGTTTTAAATCTTCTCTAGTTAGCTCGTCTATATCTTCTTTAGCTAAAATATCCTCAGCGCCATCTATAACATACGATATTAGACCTGTCCTGGGGGCATAAACACTTTTTGAATTTTGACTTATTTGATTTTTTGTAGATTTTCCAATTACTCTTAAATTATTAAACTTATCATCATCAAAGTCATCATAATCATATATTGCATCAAATCTTTTATTCATTAGCATAGTCAATTCACGCTTATACTCACCTATATCAGAAAAAAAACCCTCTTGCAAGTTTAAACCTAAATTTTTCACCTTTGATTCTACCTGATTTTCTATCCTCGAAAACTCAGGTAGTGTTACCTCGTCTAAAATCGATAGCTCTAAAATTCGCTCTAGTAATTTTTTATTTGTTTTATCTAGTTCATCTAATAAATCCTTTTTTGAAGCATCAAGTATAGAAGCCACCGGAACATTTTCCTGTACCCTCTGACCTTGTCCTATATCTGGAGAAAAAATCCCCTTATGATCATTATATACTACCTTCTCATCTCTTATCATCCAACCTTGCGCGTAAATAATGTCTTCAATTTCACCTAAATCTAATACACCCAAAGAAACCTCCGAGGGTGCAATCCAGTAAACAAAAGAGGGTATATAAATCAAAACAAACAAAATAACTACAAAAACAATGAACTTACCCCTCTTTTTTGTAACGTTTTCTTTCTTTTTCGTATTTAAACTATATAAATTATTTCTCTTATTTTTCATAAAACTTCCCTCTATCACTTAGCAATCAATCCATTAATAGTTACCGAAGTATTCTACACAATTTTTTAAAAAAAATCAATAGAAACAAAGAATCTGCGAAATTTTTCTTTCTCTATCCATTGTATTATACTTTAATTTACTTTATAATATCCTTATGCTGTTAAAGTTCCGGTAGCCTAACGGATAAGGTAGTGGATTCCGGTTCCACTGATGCGGGTTCGATTCCTGTCCGGAACGTTTTAAAACTTTAGATCGTGCTAAATTCGATACGTGAAGATAAGAAAAGATATATCACGTTAAATTTAAACTTAATAAACTTTTTCTAAAATTAAACTTATATGGAGGATTTTATGCGTAAACTTATAGAAAAAATAATCGGAAGCTACAGCCAAAGAGAATTAAAAAGAATATACCCTATTGTTGAAGAGATAGAAGAGTACGAAAAAGATTTTGAAAAACTATCTGACTCCGATTTAAAAGCAAAAACCCCTGAATTTAAATCTAGACTCTCTGAAGGGGAAACACTAGATGACATATTACCAGAAGCATTTGCAACTGTTAGAGAAGCATCTAAAAGGGTTTTAAATATGAGACACTTTAATGTACAGCTAATTGGTGGGGTAGTTCTTCACCAAGGACGTATTGCAGAAATGAAAACTGGTGAAGGTAAAACACTCGTTGCAACCCTTTCTGTTTATCTTAATGCTTTAGAGGGAAAAGGGGTTCATGTAATTACCGTAAATGATTATTTGGCAAAACGTGATAGTGAATGGATGGGTAAAATATATAATTTCCTTGGTCTTTCAGTTGGACTTATTGTTCATGGTCTAAACAACACTGAACGTCGCAAAGCTTACAATTGTGATATTACATATGGAACTAATAACGAATTTGGATTTGATTACCTTCGTGACAACATGGTAATTTACAAAGAAGAAAGGGTTCAACGTAAAATGAACTATTGCATAGTAGATGAAGTTGACTCTATACTTATAGACGAGGCTAGAACCCCCCTAATTATTTCAGGTGCAGGTGATAAATCAACCGATCTTTACAAAACCGCAGACTCTTTTGTAAAACGCCTTAAAGCAAAAGTTTTTACCGAAACAGACGATAAAGCTACTTATGAAGAGGTTACAGAAGATTACATTGTTGATGAGAAAGCTAATACTTCAAGTTTAACAGAACATGGAATAAGAAAGGCAGAGGAGTTTTTTGGAATAGAAAACCTTTCAGATCCAGATAATATAACCATTTCTCATCATATCAACCAATCAATCAGGGCATATGGTTTGATGAAGCTTGACAAAGACTATGTAAAAAAAGATGGTGAAATCATCATAGTAGACGAGTTCACGGGGCGCCTAATGCACGGAAGACGTTACAGTGATGGCCTTCATCAAGCTATTGAAGCAAAAGAGGGGGCAAAAGTTGAACGTGAAAGCAAAACACTTGCAACCATAACATTCCAAAACTATTTTAGAATGTATTCTAAACTCTCAGGGATGACAGGGACCGCGCTAACAGAGGAGGATGAATTTCAATCTATCTACAAAGTTGATGTTATTGCTATCCCAACAAATGTTCCAGTAATTAGAGAAGATAAACAAGATGTGGTTTATAAAAATGAGAATGGTAAATTTAACGCACTCTTAGCTGAAGTGAAAGAATGTCATAAAAAGGGTCAACCCGTACTTATTGGTACTGTTACCATCGAAAAATCCGAGCTATTAAGTAAACACCTGACCAAAAGCGGAATAAAACACCAAGTCTTAAACGCAAAACACCACGATAAAGAGGCACAAATTGTAGCCCAAGCAGGTAAATTTGAAAGTGTTACTATAGCAACGAATATGGCAGGTCGTGGTACCGACATCGTACTAGGTGGGAACGCCGAATTCTTAGCAAAACAAGAGATGCAAAAAAAAGGGTATCTTGATGACCTAATAAACGCTGCCACAGCTTTTTTCGACACGGAAGACGAAGAAATATTAGAGGCAAGACGCGTATACAGAGAATTGTTTGATAGATTCAAAAACGATACAAACCGCGAGCGCGAAAGAGTTATAGAATCAGGTGGGCTTTATATTATAGGTACAGAACGCCACGAATCAAGGCGTATCGATAACCAGCTAAGAGGTAGATCAGGTAGACAGGGCGATCCAGGGACTTCAAAGTTTTACATTTCATTAGAAGATGACTTAATGCGCCTTTTTGGTTCAGATAGATTATCTAAAATTGTTGAAACGCTTGGTCTTGAAGACGACCAACCTATTGAACATAGAATGCTTACTAATGCTATAGAAAACTCTCAAAAACGTGTAGAAGGAAAGAACTTTGCTATTCGTAAAAACGTTCTTCAATTCGATGACGTTATGAACACTCAAAGAGAAACTATATATGGGCAACGTCAAAAAGTATTAGACGGAGAAGATCTAAAAGTTTATTTTGAAAAAATGATAAGCAGTACTATCGAAAGAATAGTTGATATGTTTTGCTCAGAGGATGATTATCCTGAAAGTTGGGATTGGATAGGTTTAGATGGATATATGATAGGAATAATTCCTAGAGAAACTTTAGACGATTTAAAGCAAACTTACCAAAATTACACTGCAACTGAAATTAAAGAATTATTTATAGAAAAATGCTTAGAGATCTACAAATCACAAGAAGAAACTATTGGTGAAGAAAAGCTAAGGGAAATAGAGCGAGTAATACTACTTCGTACAGTTGATCAAAAATGGATGGATCATATAGATGCCATAGATCAATTACGACAAGGTATATATCTAAGATCCTATAGTCAACAAGATCCTGTTATCGCTTTTAAATTTGAATCATATAAAATGTTCGAAGACCTGATTGTTTCGATCCAAGAAGATGCTATAAAAGCTATATTAAATGTAAAAGTAGAAAAAAAAGAACCACTTAAGCGTCAAAGGGTTGCAGAACCAACCTCTTCATCTCACGGTCAAACAACCGCAAATAAAACCACTAAAAGAACTAGCGATAAAATTGGTAGAAATGATCCTTGTTCTTGCGGCAGTGGGAAAAAATACAAGAAATGCTGTGGTGCATAAAGGGGACGTTTTTTATGAATTATAAAGAAGCTATTGATTTTATACATGGGTCTTATAAATTTGGAAAAAAGTCTGGCTTAAACAATATAAAAACCCTTTTGTCCTTCATGGGAAATCCCCAAGAAGGACAAAAATTTATACATATAGCAGGAACAAATGGAAAAGGTAGCACTGCAGCCTTTATTAAGACTATACTTATAGAGGCCGGCTTTAAAACAGGGCTTTTCACATCACCTTTTTTAGAGCGTTTTAACGAAAGAATACAAGTAAATAATGAACAAATACCAGATATCGAATTAGCGGATGTAACATATTTTGTGAAAAAACACATAGAATCTGTTCTAAACAATGGATATGAACACCCAACAGAGTTCGAAATTGTAACAGCAATAGGTTTTGAATATTTCAAAAGAACAAAGTGTGATTTTATTGTTCTTGAAGTGGGTTTAGGCGGAAAATTAGATTCAACAAATACCATAACAAAGTCTATCCTTTCTATCATAACATCTATTTCTTACGATCACACCGATATATTAGGCAATACTTTAAGCGAAATTGCAAGCCAAAAGGCTGGCATATTAAAACAAAATGGAACCCTAATTCTTTTCCCTCAAGCAAAAGAGGCTAGAGATGTAATCTTAAAAGAAGCCCAAAAAACAAAAAACACTGTTATCGAACTCAAAAATGATCGTAATAGTTGCGAAGATTCGTTTAACTTTGAACACCTAAAAAATTTATCCATAAATCTAATGGGTGAACATCAGATTTTAAATGCAAAACTTGCAATAGCATCTTGTCTTAAACTAAAGGAAAAAGGCTATAGTATAACAGATAAAAATATAAAAAATGGATTAAGCAAAGCCACATGGCCAGGAAGATTTGAGATTGTATCAAAAACTCCCTTAATAATAATTGACGCGGCACACAATCTTCAAAGCACAATTGCGTTAAGAAACACCTTAAATAAACATTACAAAACTTACAAAAAAATAATAGTATTAGGCCTTTTAAAAAATAAGGATGTTAATGGCATTATCGATGCTTTAGTACCTATTGCAAGCATAATTCTAACTGTAACACCAAATAATACGAATGCAATCAATGCAAAAGAATTAAAGGATATCATAAAAGCAAGACACCCAGAAAGCTTAGTAGAATATAAAGAAAATATATTCGAAACTATTAACTCAATACCAGAAGATACACTAATTTGTGCTTGTGGCTCTTTATATTACATAGGAGAATTTAAAAGTAGGATAACTTAGCAGTCATAATTAAGTTACTGTTCACACGGGTGATTGATGACTGTGAATAAGAAAAACAACATCACGTTAAATTTTAATAGTG
>CAZTHU010000004.1:0-20160 GCA_964613575.1 uncultured Eubacteriales bacterium
AGGCCTTATGCATAGCACCTTTAGACAGGTTCTTAAAATTTTTGCAAAGCACCTTGTCAATCCTTTCCCCGTTTAAGCACTTTTGTACAATAAACTTTCTCATCCAAACTATCCTCCATTTACTTCCACTAACCCTTTGCAATAATCTTCCTAATCTTTTGTATATACAAACTAGCATTATTATCTGCAATTTGCTCACTAAGTCCTTCAGAAAACACCCGACACATTGGCAAATCTGCATCAGGTAAAACTAAAACCCACGAATCTTCAAATTTAAATTTAACTCCATCTAACAACTCTGCCTTCTCAATACTATCATCATTCGCAATGAGCTTGCGCATAACCTTTCCTTTAAGCTCCCACGGACAAAAAATATTTGATTTTACCGAGAAAAATACAGGGATCTCATCTACAATCTCCGTAAGACTTGTTTCATACACACTCAAATACTCAACAATTTTCACAACACTTGCCAGCGCATCAAAATTTAATACAAACTGTACCAGGTTTTCCTTATTCTTTAAATAATTATTACTAAGCATCTGTTCCATAACCGCCTGAGGGGAAGTTTTCGTTCTATGCACCTTACCCTCATATTTTTGCGCTATTTTTTCTATAACAGACGGTGCAGTAAATGGAACAAACACCTTCGCACCAGGAACAATCTTAAATAAAATAAGAGATGTTAATACAATGAACATGTCATCTTTTATGATTCTCCCCTCTTTATCTATCAAAACAAGACTCTCACCATTTGCATCAATAAAAGCACCAAAATCAGCCTCATTATTCTTTACTTTTTCTACAAAAGAATACTCCTCGCATAAATCTGGCGCAGAGAAACTTGCTACTTTACACCCTAAATCGGTCAGCATAGGGACAATAATAGAAATCACAAAATCTGATGGTGAAAAAACACAAACCTTAACAGCTCTATCCCTTATAGCATCTAAATCGAGCTCATTCAAGGTGGATCTTATATAGTAATTTTTAAAATCCGTAATATTATTTAACCTACTTATATCGTCCCCTGAACAACGCCTAAAATCTTCCCTAAAGAATGCATTTTCAATCTTTCGCTCCATAACACGACTAATCCCCGCACCCTTTGCATCCATAAAGTCAACCCTTAATCTATTTGGATTATAATTGCAAAGCTTTATATGTATTCCCCCTGTAACCGATAAGAAATTTATAGCATGCCTAGATATTGGGGTTAAAAGACTTGATAGGTTAAAAACCTCTACCCCAACTGATAAAATCCCTGAAATAAATGCGTGTTTAAACATCCTAACCGAATTTGCAGTTGTAGAGCTCACAACTACTTTAGAATCCTTCTTTAGCGTGGACCCATAAGCTGCTCCAAGCCTTGTAGCAAACTCACAATTTATATCAACATTAATAATACCCGACACACCGTTTTCTCCAAAAACAGCCCTTGCATGGCGTGACGCCCAAACAAGATTTCTATCAACCACTGCCAAAGGATCAACTGTTTTAGATGGCCAAATTTTAACATTTGGCTTAATGATAGCCCTCTCACTTATCACACATCCATCTCCTATACTAGCGTTCTCAAATATCGAAACATTAGATTTTATATTGACTTTATTTCCAATAATTGCACCACGAAGCTCAGAACCTCTCTCAAAATAATTGTTATTCCATACAACCGCACGCTTTATCGAAACCTTCTCCTCAATCACGTTATTATTACCTACCACAGACATCGAATCAATAATACATCCATTTGCAATCCTGCAATTACTTCCAATAAAGCACGGTGCATCAACTTTTGCCTTACTACCTATGACAGTTCCATGTCCAACCCAAACACCCTTTTTAACCTCTTTTGCATCATGATTTATACTTACCCTTCCCTCAAACACATCATTATGAGCCTTTATATAGGCTTGCAAATCTCCTATATCACACCAGTAATCATAAGAAACATACCCAAACAAGCCTTTTTTTTCAGATAAAAGCTTTGGAAATATATCCTGTCCAAAATCACGGTTTTCTCCACCAGCAATATATTTAAAAACCTCTGGCTGCAATATATATGTCCCCGTATTTACAGTATCGCTAAAAACCTCACCCCAACTGGGTTTTTCTAAAAAGCCTTTTATTGCCTGATTTTCATCTAAAATAACCACACCGTATTCTAAAGGTACATCAACCCTTGTTAATGCAACTGTTGCTATTGCTTTTTTTTCATTATGGAACTCTATAGCTTTTTTAAAATTTATATTGGTCAAACAATCCCCACTTATAACCACAAATGTCTGATCCAAAAAATCCTGTGCATTCTTAACACTCCCTGCTGTACCTAACGGAGTATCCTCAGTAAAATAATGAAGGTTTACTCCAAAGTTGGAACCATTTCCAAAATAATCCTTAATCTTTTGAGGCATATACATTAGTGTTACGGCTATATCTTTAATACCATGGTCCTTTAATAAATTTATAATGTGCTCCATTATTGGAACATTCATTACAGGTACCATTGGTTTTGGTATATCACAAGTTAAAGGTCTAAGCCTTGAACCTTCCCCACCCGCCATTATAACTGCCTTCATAAACCGCCCCCCTTAAAACAATAAAAGCTTTTTTATCATAGTTATGATAAAAAAGCTTTTATATTTTCAATGCTTAAAATATCACATCAAACATTATATAGCAATTGGTAATATTCTTCAAGCATTCTTGATGCAGAAAATTTATTTGTTGACATTTTTATACTAGAATACATCATTTCATTCCATTTTTGTCTGTCTTCATAAAATGTAGGCACCACCTCTTCTAAAAGAACCTTATACAATGCTTTTAAATCAACATCATCTTGATCCTTTCCAACATATCCATCACCAAACTGCCATCCAGTAACCCCATGATGACACCCTTCAGGCCACCATCCATCAAGTGTACTAAGGTTTAAAACACCATTCATTGCAGCCTTCATTCCCGAAGTTCCGCTTGCTTCCATTGGTCTAATTGGATTATTTAGCCAAACATCACAACCTCTAGTTACAAGTCTTCCAATCTTCATATCATAGTCTTGTAAAAATACCACACTTCCTTCATACTTTTGTGCCATTTTATAAAGATTTGTAACAATCCCTTTACCTGTCAAGTCGTTAGGATGAGCCTTTCCTGAGAAAATAAGCTGAAGTTTTTTCTCTTTCAAAAGCTTTTCAATAGTTTCTTTATTTCTAAATATAAGCTCTGATCTCTTATATGGTGCTGCTCTTCTTGCAAAACCAATAGTTAATACGTTTTCATCCAACCTAATCCCTGTCCTTGTATAAACTTCATCAAAAAGCTTTGTTTTAGCCTCTTTATGAGGCGCCTCTAAATCTTTGTTTGCGCTATATGCATTAAAAATCCCTTCATCTTGCCAAGTCTTATTGTGCACACCATTTGTTATAGCAACGATCTCAGATATATTAGAAACACCATCCCACATAATATTTGCTGTTTGACCATGAAGCTGTGCAACGGCATTTGAAATTTTAGCCATCCTTAAAGCTGCAACCGTCATATTAAACGGCTCTCCACCAAGTTTCAGCATTTGACCAAAGGTAAGAGAATTGTACGCTCCCATATATTGCAAAAGCTCATGTTCATGCTTTTCATTACCCGCTTCAACAGGTGTATGTGTCGTAAATACTATTGACTCTTTTACTCTGTCTATCGCATCCTCGAAAGATACGTCATTTTTCTCCATATCCTGCTTTATAAGTTCTGTTCCTGCAAACACCGCATGACCCTCATTAAAATGATACACATCAATGTCTATGCCTAACGCTTGCAATGCCTTAATTCCACCTATTCCCAAAATCATCTCTTGGGCGATTCTTTCTTCCGAAAACCATCCATAGAGTTGTCCTGTGATAAATGGGTCTGGATTTCCAGGTACATTTGTGTCTAAAAGATAAAGAGGTGCATTACCATACTCTTCACACAGCCACACTTTTGCTTTAACCTGTCTTCCACGAATTCTGACTGTTACCGTTACATCAGTATCCTTTAAGAACTCATATCTATGTTCAGGATAAGAATCTACCACTGCACCATTAGCATTTATAGTTTGAGATGTATACCCTTGCCTCCAAAGCATACCTATACCTACAACAGGCTTTTCTAGATCTTTCGCTGCCTTCATAAAATCCCCCGCTAGGATCCCAAGCCCTCCTGAATAAATCTTAAAATCTTCATGAAGTCCATACTCCATGCAAAAATACGCAACACTTCTTTCTTTAGAAACACTCATAACATTACCTCCTTAAAACTTATTTAAATTTTTACAACAAAATACTCTTTTGGTGTTAATAAGATATCTTCATCTAAATTCATTTGTAAATCACAAAAGCTTCCATCCTTGTAAATAATAGTCACATCCTCTTTCACTGAGGCATTTGTCAGTAAGTCTGACAATTTAAAAGAAACATCCCCCCTCTTCATTCGATTCCCTACAAAAACTAGCCCTTCATTAGTTTCGTTATCTTTATATACCAAAGATAAAACCCTAGAACTCTCATTTTTGTAAGACTTTATAAAATTTTCTAAGCATAAAAGCTTTTTATACCTTTTATTTATCTTTGCAAAGTCCTCTATGAGCTTATATATAAAATCAACCCCAAACTTTGTCCAATGAAGCTTGTATGAATCAAAAAGCGCTAATTTCCCGTACATCGGGTCGTTTTTAGGCAGTACATATCTGCCCTCTATAGTATTACCTAATCCTAGGTTCATTGGCTGAATCTCCATTATCCCAAACCCATTATTAATAAACAAAACAGAATTGGGGAGCATTGCATTAACTCCTATCATAAACTCTAAGGCTTTTCGTTCTTTGAAAAGACATGCAGCCCTTGGTGTATCGTGACTCTCTAGTGCTGCTGAAATAGGAAGTTTAGCATTTAACAAATCTTTCATTAAGCTATCATAAAAGTGCGCTTTCTCAACTTTAGGATAAGTCATCCACAAACCGCCAGTCATAAAGTGAAAACCACTTTCTTTTGGTTCCAGGGAGTTCTTTGCATGAAACTCCTCCGACCACAGTAAAAAGTTTTTGTTATTCTTCTTAACTCTAGATATCATTTCAATATTTAATTCTCTAGGAAGTGCATGACCCATGTCAATCCTTGCACCATCTATTCCAAAGTTTTTCTGATAGTATGGCATAACCTCTAAAATAAGCTCCCAAAGCTCTTTATTCGGGTTCTGACCACCTGCAACACTTGACTTTGCCAAATCATATAGCATATAGTCCGGTTGATTCTCGGAAATTTTCGCCTCCGCCTTTTTATGAATCCCAAAATACATTTTTACATAAGTAACATCCGACCAAGGGGGCTGAGGATCATTTATAACGTCAGAAAAACCTGGAACCGTAGTAATTCCAAATTCTTCCTCAATCAATGCCAATATATTTTCAGACGTTTCCCTTTGTCTTTCTAATAAACCTTGCCACTTTTTCTCATCTATCTTTTCAGGTGATGGTTTAAACATAGCTAAATAGTTTTTTAAATTTTCAGACTCATAAATATACTTAATATTTGACCTGTTTACAGGTGTTGGTTTCTTAACCCCCTCTATATGTGGCGCCTCAAAATCTTTTTCAAAAGATTTATCTATCCAATAAAACCAATCTGGATGTTTTATCATCCAATCGCTATCACGAGCAACCGTTCTAAATACAAAATCTAACATAACATTTATTTTTAAAATATGACAAGCCTCTACGAATGCTTTAAACTCAACATCTACAAACGATTTATCATCACCTAAAAGCTCATCATGCAAATCATCCGAAACACTATAAATATCTTTTATAGCATATGGACTGCCTAAATCACCTTTTTTATTCACATTACTGTATTTAAAAATTGGAAGAAGGTAAATAATATTAACATTTAGCTTCTTAAGATATGGTAATAGCCATATAGCCTTTAAAAATGATCCCTGTACTACATTATCATCATAATGATTCCAAGCCGTAAACATCCTAGGCAAGATACTATAAATAACACTTTTTGTAATATCTACCCTTTCTTGCAATGCACATAAATAGTCCTCATTTTCATTTGTCCCATTTAATATTTTTAGAATACACTCCTTTGAGAATTCATATGGATTAATACAAATTTCACCATCGCGCTTACTATCACTGCCTAAATTTTTAAAGCCAAAACTATTCCAGCGTACAGGTATCCAGTAGTCTCCAGAAAAATTTGAAGATTTATTCTCTAAAATGCTAATAATTTTTTTTAAATTTTCCATATATATATGTTCCCCTCATTACTATAGTAACTTCTCACCAAGGATTAGTGTTCGTATCTAAAAGTCTCCCACAAATCCTTGAAAAGAATACTACAAATCTAAGAAATATGCAAGAGTAAAATTTAAAATAACCACGCCAAATGCACTTTGAAGTTACTGAACAGTAGTATAGATAGAAAAACAACATCACGTACATTTGTTCGATTCCTACCAGCGCTAATGCTAGAACAACTAAGATTTCTGTTCACCCATTTCATCGACTAAATTAGATGCAAAAAAAGCGAAGAATTAAATTCTTCGCTTTAAGAATTTTTAATATTAAAAATTAACGCCTTCCGCTTCCTCTTTTAGATTCATTTCTACGTTTTACATCTAGCATCCTCTCATCACTATCTTTCATGAATTTTGAAAGTCTATCCTCAAAAGAAAAACCTGTTGTGGTATTTGATTTAACATTTGACCTAGATTCATCTTGCGAAAACATTCTCCCATTTAGACTAGCACCCTTAGTATCCCCAAATGGCTTTTGAATTTTTTTAGCCATTTTTTTATTTGTGCCATCATCTTCTTCCCAATTATCTAGTGCTTTTTTAATAGAAAGGCTGATCTTTCCATTATCTCCTAATGATAATACCTTAACTTTTACTATCTGCTCTTTGTTAAGATGTGTATTTATGTCTTCTACATACTCCTTTGCAACCTCCGAAATGTGAACTAAGCCAGTCTTTCCATCTGGCAAATCTATAAATGCCCCAAATTTTGTAATGCCAGAAATCTTACCCTCTAAAATTTTACCAACCTCAACAGACATAACCTTAATCTTCCTCCTAAGTTTAATAAATTGATTTTTTTGAGAATTAAAACCTAAAATCCAATACGTAAATTATAATGTAAGCTTTACGAAAAGTCAACAAAAATCTAAAAGTTCATAACTCTCAATACACTTGAATAATCATCTGTCCACATCGAAAAATTGGTTGTATTCTCAAGAATCTCCCAACCATGCTTATCGCCTAACAATCCTTCTAGTCCACCAGCTTTAGACATAACAACCCACATCGAAGGATACCTTTCCCTATTAGGAACATCTAACGCTTCACCTACATCCCTTTTATAGTAAGCCTCTAGCCCCTTATTTTCAGCAACTGCAGCAAAAACTGGTCTTAAATCAAGTCGCCTATTTGATATATTCGTTGCAATAAACCCGTCTTTGCTAAGCTTCGAGATATATGTATCAAACGCCTCACTTGTCAAAAGATGTAACGGAATATTATCAGAACTGTAAGCGTCTAAAATCAACAAATCAAAATATCCATCCTCTTCCCTTTCAATCAATTTTCTCGCATCCCCCTCCTTAATCAAGGGTTCATACTCTGAAACATATCCGAAAAACTCTTCATTACTTGCTATTTCAATTACCGTAGGGCTTATCTCGTAATAAACCCAGTTTTGTGTCGGCCTTGAAAAATAAAGCATACTTCCTATTCCAAGACCAGCTCCTCCTACCGTCCAATTATCCGAAAACTCACTTGTTGCTTCAAAAAATTCTCCCAAAGGTCCTTTTTTATGATAATAAGTCGTTGGAGCCAAGCTATCATCTAAGCGTTGTTTTCCATGAACTGTATTTCCATGGGTAAACAACATATGATTTCCGTCCCAACTAACCGATACCTTATTTACTCCAAAAAAATCTCTTTTTATATAAACATTTGAACTATCTAAATAAAACTTAGACCAAAAACCTGTAGTCAAAACAATAAATATCACTGCAACACTAAAGGGTCTATGCGATATCAAAGATGTTACAAATATGCACCATATCAGAACCAACATTATCATTACATTATTACTCATATTAAGTGTCATGGGAAAAATTAAGATAACTAGCATCAAAATCCCAATTGTAGCACTTCTCAAACTTATTACCTCTTTTACACCAAATTTAAATATTGGTATAACAAATAATGCTAAAGCAATCACCAATGGATACTCTATTACACCTCTAAATATAAATGGTGCAATTAGCGAATTAAATATTCCGCCTAATGCTCCACCAATTGCTAAATACATATAAAACGAAGTTAGATATTTAACCCCTGGCTTTTGTTCGACAAGCACACCATGGCCTGCTAAACAAATAAAGAAGAATGCGACCAAATGAAAAAATATGTTTAATATCTCTAATCCCCGCAGGTTCGCAAAAAAGTAAGGAACGATTATAAGAGAGGACGTAAGCATTATGTACACAGATCTTTTTGCGGATATAATCGGCTTTTTCGCAAAAACTATTGCAAAAGATATAAAATATAACGCCATTGGTACAACCCAGAAAAATGGGCCTGGTGTAATGTCCATATCATCAGTAATAAACAATGTCACACCTAACATTAAACTAGATGGAATAAAAGACAATAAAACCCATTTTAATTTTTGCTTATAATTAGGTCTTGCAATATTTTCATCGTAAATATTTTCCTCATCAATATCTTTCTTACGTAAGTTTTTTTTAGTTTTATAAACAAAAAAAAGCCCACAAACAGCTAGGAAAATAGCAAAAATATAAAACAAATATATCCATAAGTTTTTTTGTAATTCTAAAGATAATACAGGCTCTATTATAATAGGGTAAAATATCAACGGTAAGAAGCTTCCGATATTGCTAGCAACATAAAGAGTGTAAGGGTTTTTGCCATTTTCCTTTCTAACTTCAGCAAACCACCTTTGCAAAAGTGGTGATGTTGTAGAAAGTACAAAGAAAGGAAGTGCTATAGAAACAAAGAGTAAAATCAATATATAAAAATATGGACCCACACTTCTAAACATCTCTTCACTAAACCTATCTGCATACGAGAATGTAATATGCATAAGAGTAAGTGTAACAGCAACCAACCCCACATGCACCATCGCATGTATCTTAGGTTTCAAGACCTTACTTAAAACATGTGCATAAAAATAGCCCGCCAACAAGACAAGCTGAAAAAACATAACAGCCGTACTCCATAAAAGTGGTGCGCCACCAAATAAAGGCAAAATATCTTTGCCTACTATAAGCTGAATTGAAAAAATAAGTGTAGAACTTAGAAAAATGGAAACAGCAAACAAAAAATACATCCAGTACCCCCTTGAAAGTATCAAATTTCAAGATAAACAAAAAAATTGCAAACAAGCTATCTAATAGCTTATCTCAAATTAAAATCTATTCAATTGCATTTTCTTCTAAATATTTTTCAAGTTTTCGTTTCACTCTCTGTAGCGCATTATCAATAGACTTCACATGCCTATCAAGCCTTCTTGCAATCTCCATATATGTTCTACCTCTTAAATACAGGTTTAAAACATCTTTCTCAAGACCGCTTAAAATTTCTCCCATCTTCGAACCTATGTGATCAAGCTCTTCCCTATTTATGTACATTTCTTCAGGATCTGTTATTTTATCTTCACCCACTATATCCATCAAAGTTCTTTCCGATTCTTCTTCATATAAAGGCTTGTTAAGTGAAACATAAAAATTAAGCGGTATGTGTTTTTGCCTTGTAGCAGTCTTTATTGCAGTTATGATCTGCCTTGTTATGCACATCTCCGCAAAACCTCTAAAAGAAGATAGCTTGTCCTTCCTATAGTCCCTTATCGCCTTGTAAAGTCCTATCATACCTTCTTGTATGATATCCTCCTTATCAGCACCTATAAGAAAATATGTACGCGCTTTCGTTCTTACAAATCCTCGATACTTATCTATGAGGAATTCAAGGGCTTGACTATCCCCACCTTTAGCGCTCTCAATTAACTGCTCTTCACACATTGTAACACATGTTTGCTGAACATCTATTTGTGTATCAGCTTTCATAAAACGCCTCCTCTTTTATGTATGAAATATTTTTTAATTTTAAAACAGTCTAGAAAACTTGCAAAGTTCCTCCCAAGATAAGAAAAAAAAGATAATCAAGAAGCATATATATCTTATATTAAAATATAACCACTACTATTATATACTTTCTCAGAAGATTCGTCAAGTTTCTACAAAAAATTCTTCACAACAACCGCATGTCGGGTTACTGTACACACGGGTGATTGATGACTGTGAATAAGAAAAACGACATCACGTTAAATTTTTAATTGACTAGATAATGTTTTATAGATATATTTATACTAAGCTAAAGACTTTAATAATTAGAATTAGGGGTGTTTAATTTGAAAGATAACTCAGCTATAAAAAATAACAAAACAAAAAATATTCCAGAACCTACAATTAGAAGATTTCCTTTATACTTAAATACTATATTAGACTTTAAGCAAGAGGGTAGAACATATATTTCATGTACAGATATTGGAAATAGACTAAGTTTAACAGCAATTCAAGTAAGAAAAGACATTGAGCATACAAATATTGCAGGCAAACCAAAGGTTGGATATGACATAGATGCTCTAACAAACACTATAAGAGACTTTCTAGGATGGAATGATTTAAATGAGGCATTTTTAATAGGAGTGGGTCATCTAGGCTCAGCACTACTTGGTTATCAAGGTTTTGAAAATTATGGTTTTAGGATAACAAAAGCATTTGATAACGATAAGTCTAAAATAGGCAAAAATTTTTTTGGCAAAGAAATCTTTGATATAGAAAAACTCCCAGATATGATTATGAAAGACAAAATTAAAATATGTGTACTAACTGTTCCAGCAGAATTTGCACAACAAATAGTTGATAAAGTTAAAGATTTTGGAATCGAGGCTATTTGGAATTTTTCCCCGGTACATTTAGATGTTCCTGATAACATAATTGTTGAAAACGAAAACTTAGCAGCCTCACTTTGCGTTTTAACAAGCAAATTGTAACCAGTGTGAATTGAAAATTATTTTGAATAGAAAACCGAAAATTATCTATTCAAAATAGTTTTCAATTTATATGTTGACTAGATAAATGCTTATCAGTATAATTGTATCTATAATCAAATTGTTTTACTTTAAATTTTTTCTAACTAATCTTTTACATCCTTTAAAAGTTAAATTAACTTTAGCTTTCACTTAAAAAACTTAGTTATTAGATTAGTATGAAAACAATCTTAGGCTAAAAAATATAATATTAATTAATTAAAAGGAGGATTTTTAAAATGGAAAAAACAAATAATAGGGGGATTGCATTTGCACTCATGATGTTAGGGTTTCTTGCACTTTTTGGATTATCAGGGTGGTTATATTCTACAGTAATTTATGAATCTTTTGGTGTATCAACATTTATTGGAGTAATAATGACAATTGCACTTGTAGGGTTAGTTTATCAATACATAGATGAACTAAAAGCTGCGTTTAAAATTGATAAAACTACTATAAAATGGGGTAAGGAAGATGTATATATATATCTATGGCTAGTAATTGGTGCAATGGTAACATATTTATTAAGCGTTAATATCGGGCTTGGCGCTGTTGTGGCATCTTCGGTTATAGGTATTTTAGCCGCTTTAATATTACCAAAATACGCAGTTCCAATATTTTGTGGTTCATTTGCTGGTATGGTTGCTGAAGGCTTTGTAGATGAAAATTACCTAAAGGCACTACTTGCAGGTGGTGTTGCAGGTATTATATTCCTACTTGCAAAAATGGTCTTCAACGGTTTTGGTGGGAAATTAGGAACGATAGCATTTGGTGGCTGTCTTGCAATGATATATCTAACCGGTCAAACACCTGATAGCAGCGGAGTTATTCCTACTGGAAATACAGCACTTACTATATTAGTATGGGCAGTTATAGGAACTGTTTTAACATTTGTTATAAGCATTAGATTCAAACATGGTCCAGTAATGGCATCAGGGATAGTCGGTTTACTTGGAGGGTTAATATTCCCAGCTTTATATCCCGCTATTCCAGGACTTACAGCAGCTTTTTACTGCGCATCGTTTGCAGGTATGTCAAGTAATGCAAGATTCAGAAATGAACTTCCTGTTGTTTTAGTAGGACTATTGGTGGGTGCAATATTTATATTGAGCACGCCTCACTTAGGTGGTGCAGGTGGAAAACTTGGAACTATTGCATTCTTATCAGCAATCTCAGCATGTGGATTAGTTAATATACTAAAAATAGCTACGACAAAATTTTTTTCACCTTCTAATTCAAAAAATGAGCGTATTAATGTTAATCCAATAAACGCAAAAAAAGCAGGCTAAATTAACTAATATTAACTAGTATTAAAAAAGACAAAGAGAACCTTTCTCTTTGTCTTTTTTTACTGTTATTTTACACGAATTCATTTCACAAATCATCCCATATAAGTCCAATTAATAATATAAGTCCAATACACTCTTTTTTCAACCAGCACCCTTGACTACAGTTAAGTAATTATGTATAATTAAATTAGGGATATGTTTAATCGTCAATTTTTATATTAAAGTTTATATAAATTTCAAAAAATTTTTTAAGGGGTGTGAATTTATGAAAGATGCTAAGAAAACAAAAAATATGACCTCTGCTGCTGACACTAAACAGCATAGTAAAAACTTAAATTCAAAAATTCTAAGACTATCTATGTTAATGCTAATTGTTCTTTCTATTTCTATTATTACAATGGGCTGCAAAGGTGGTCAGGGTGACATGGGTGGTTATGGAGACATGGGCGGCATGGGAGGAGCTGGTGACATGGGTGGCATGGGCGGAATAGGAGGCGCTGGTGATATGGGTGGTATGCCAACAGACCAAACAGCTCCCGCAGATAACAGAGCGCTAGGTGGCGGAGCTGGTGACATGGGCGACTTAGGTGGAGCCGATGGTATGGGCGACTTAGGTGGAGCCGATGGTATGGGCGACTTAGGTGGAGCCGGTGATATGGGCGACTTAGGTGGAGCCGGTGATATGGGTGGCGATCCTGGCGGAATGGAAGCTATCGGAGATACAGGTGGAGTTGATGATGGCGCAATGAACCCTAACGACAATCCTCAACTTGAACAAGGTGAAAGACCTGCTATCATAATCGCTCACGGTATGGGCGCAAGTGGTGGTGTTTATGGAGGTTTAGCAAACGCTTTTAGTCAAGAAGGCTACGATCCAGTTTTAACTCCATCTAACGGTAGCGCATTTGACCCATCACATGTAATTCAAGCAGCAGGAGAAGTAGGCGATAGACCAATGATTTTAGTTGGACACTCAGCAGGTGGTAGGGCTGTTCAAGCAGCTGCAGCACAACTCGATGATAGAGTAATAGGTGTAATTTCGATAGATGGTGCTCCTGCAAATACTACAAATCCAAACGTACCTCACGCATTCTTTAGGCATGAAAGCGATGGATTTGGATCTGTAGTTGGAAATGCAAATCCTCAAGTGCCTCAAGAAAATATTATTGGTGGTGACGTACAAACATTACCTGGTGGGCATTTAGTTGCACCATTTGGAAATGATGCAGAACATTATATAGAGGCTGCAAGAGAAATGGAAGCAAGAGCTTCAGGCGGAGGAAATACCGCAGGTGGTGCTCAAACAATGAATGCACCCGATAATACAGCTGGCGACATGGGCGATCTTGACGGCGGTGACATTGGTGGCATGGGCGGCGATATGGGCGATCTTGGCGGCGGTGACATTGGTGGCATGGGCGGCGATATGGGCGGTCTTGGCGGCGGTGACATTGGTGGCATGGGCGGCGATATGGGCGGTCTTGGCGGCGGTGATATTGGCGGCATGGGCGGTCTTGGCGGTCTTGGCGGTATGTAAATTTAACACAAAAATCAAAATGTGTCAGGGAAAGCTTCCCCGACACATTTTGGTTTATTTTTAGTTAACCTTTTGTTAATTAAAGTAATTTTCTAGGCTGATAAGTTGTATGCAACAACTCATGTGCTTTCTCACCATAAAACGCTCCTAAAAACTCCTTATAAAGATTTAAAACGTCCTCATTTTCATGTGATTTTCTCTTTTGCTTTCCTTTATCTTCTCTATACAAAGCCTGCGCCCTTTTAGTTATAATTTCTCTATCCCCATGATGATAAGGCTGTCCGCCTCCACCTACACATCCACCAGCACATGCCATAATTTCTATTGCATGAAACTCTTCTTCACCCGACTTAATCATTTCTAAGAGTTTTCTAGCGTTACCCAAACCATGGGCTATACCAATCTTAACGTCCATATCATTAACCTTTACGATTGCTTTTCTAATACCTTCCATACCACGCAATGCAACAAAATCTAAATTGTCTAAGCTATTGCCTGTAATCCACTCATATGCAGTCCTAAGTGCCGCTTCTATAACCCCTCCAGTTGTTCCAAATATAACAGAAGCACCAGTAGATTCTCCAAGTGGTTTATCAAAGTCTTCCTCAGATAAGGTTGGAAAGTCATACCCCGCCTCCTTAATCATCATTCCAAGTTCTCTAGTAGACAAAACATAATCTACATTTTGAGTATCATTATTTGAAAGTTCTTTTCTTGATGCCTCTTCCTTTTTAGAAAGGCACGGCATAATTGATACCACAACAATATCTTTAGGATCTAATCCTAATTTTTGAGCATAATATGTCTTAGTAATTGCACCAAACATTTCATGTGGTGATTTACAAGTTGAAGGAACATCTAAAAGCTCTGAAAATTGATGCTCAAAAAACCTTACCCATGCTGGACAACAGCTTGTAAGCATAGGCAAACGTCCCCCATTCTCTATTCTATGAACAAACTCCGATGCCTCTTCAATGATTGTCAAATCTGCAGCAAAATCTGTATCAAAAACTTTATCAAATCCTAGTTCTCTTAAAGCAGACACCATCTTTCCAGTAACAACTGTTCCAGGTTCCATCCCAAATTCTTCTCCTAAAGCTACTCTAACAGCAGGCGCAGTTTGTACGATAACCGTTTTTTGAGGATTATTTATTTCATTTATAACTTCTCGTATAAAATTCGTTCCAGTTATTGCAGCAGTAGGACATACAGATACACACTGCCCACAAAACGTGCACATTGTTTCGGATAACGGCAAATCAAAAGCCGGTGCTACAACTGTTTCGAACCCTCGCCCTATTCCAGATAAGATTCCACAGGTTTGTACCTCATTACACACCGTCTCACATCTTCTACAAAGAATGCATTTATCTAAATCCTTAAATATAGATTTATTAGAGATATCTTTAGGATAAGTAGACATTTGACCATCGTATTTAAACTGACCATTTATACCTAAATCAGACGCTAATTTTTGCAAATCACATTTTAAGTTCTTTTCACAATTAAGGCATCCCTTTGGGTGATCTGACAATAATAGCTCAACCATCGTCCTTCTAGCATTTATAACTCTTGGTGTATGCGTTTTTATACTCATACCATCGCAAACATTAGTTGCACATGCAGGCGCTAAATTTCGCCGACCCTCCACCTCAACCATGCACACCCTACAAGAAGCAACCTTCCCATAACCTTCCAGTTCGTGAAGGTTTAAATTACACAATGTTGGTATGTTTATACTTAGCTCTTTAGCTGCATCTAGTATTGTCGTGTTTTCAGGGACAATTATTTCTTTATCATTAATTTTTATTTTAACCTGTAACATAAATTTTCCTCCTACCTAATTTTGATCTATTGCTTCAAATTTACATGTATTAAAACATGCACCGCATTTTATACATTTTTGCTGGTCTATATGATGTTTCTTTTTAACCTCACCTTCAATACAGTCTACCGGACAAACTCTTACACAAGCAGTACAACCAACACACTTATCATTTATGCTATAACTAACTAACTCTGTACATACTCCTGCTGGACATTTTTTATCCTTCACATGCGCCTCATACTCTGAATAAAAATGGTTTATTGTACTTAATACGGGATTTGGTGAAGTCTGACCCAAACCACATAATGCTGTATCTTTTATAGTTAACCCAAGGTCATTTAAATCCTGTACATCATTTATGACTCCTTTACCACTAATAATTTTACTTAACATTTCATGAAGCCTTTTATTTCCAACCCTGCAAGCTGTACATTTACCACACGACTCCTCCATGCTAAATTCTAAGTAGAATTTAGCAACATTAACCATACAGTCATCTTCATCCATCACTATCATTCCACCAGACCCCATCATTGAACCAATCGCCGCAAGGGTGTCATAATCTATAGGAGTATCAAGATTATCTACTGGAATGCAGCCACCCGACGGACCACCTGTTTGCACCGCTTTGAAATTCTTTTCATCAACAATACCACCACCTATATCATAAACAATCTGTCTTAATGTAGTACCCATAGGAACCTCAACAAGTCCAACGTTTTTTACCTTTCCAGCTAGTGCAAAAACCTTTGTTCCTTTACTTTTTTCTGTTCCTATCTTAGAGAACCACTCATGTCCATTTAAAACACTTTGTGAAACATTAGCTACTGTCTCAACATTATTAACTATTGTAGGCTTACCCCAAAGACCCTTACTAGCTGGGAAAGGCGGTTTATTATAAGGTTCTCCTCTTTGTCCTTGTATTGAGTTAATTAAAGAGGTTTCTTCCCCACACACAAAAGCACCTGCTCCAAATCTTAGTTCAATATTAAAGCTAAAGTTTGTCCCAAGAATATTTTCCCCTAAAAGTCCACATTCTTTTGCCTGTCTTATTGCAATATTTAGCTTTTCTATTGCCAAAGGATATTCGGCTCTAATATATATATATCCTGCATTAGCTCCTACTGCATAACCTGCAATCGCCATTGCTTCTAAAACACTGTGGGGATCACCTTCTAGTATACTTCTGTCCATAAATGCTCCAGGATCTCCTTCATCTGCATTACATACAATATACTTAACCTCAGATTCAGCCTTGCTTGCAAACTCCCATTTAACACCCGTTGGAAAGCCTCCTCCTCCTCTACCTCTTAATCCACTTTTTTTAATAATATCAACTACGTCAGTTTTTTTCAAATTTGTAATTGCTTTCCCTAATGCTTGATATCCATCAACTGCAATGTATTCATTTATGTCTTCTGGATCAATAACTCCACAATTTTTAAGTGCTACCTTTACTTGCTTTTTTAAAAAAGGGTCTTCATGATAAAGACTTAAGCTTTCTTTTTCTTCACTTTCTGAATTTTTTATTATATATTTTTCTGCAATCTCTTTAGCCTTTTCAACTGTAACATTTCCATATATAACAGAATCATTATCATTTGTTTTAATTTCAACAGTAGGTTCCGCAAAGCAAGAGCCAATACACCCAGCTTTACTAATTTTAACATTTTCATTTCCCTCTTCCTCTATCTTTTTTGCTAGGTAATCAAAAGTATCTTTGGCGCCTGCAGCTATCCCACAAGTAGCCATACCAACAACAATTCTTATCTGATCTTGTTTTAAATTTTGTCCTTTAAAAGACTCCTTTATTTTTATCAGTTCTTGTAAAGATTTAATTTTCTGCATTTAAAAAATCTCCTTTCAAAGCTTACTGCTAATTATAGGATTCCAATATTTTATTAACTTCATTTGTTTTTACCCGTCCAAACACTTTACCATCTACTATTAATACAGGCGCCAAACCGCATGCCCCAACACACCTTAACGCATCAATTGAAAACTTACCATCTGACGTTGTCTCTCCAGCTTTTATATCAAGCCTTTTTTCAATGTTTTTTAGCAAATCTTCTGCGCCCCTTACAAAACAAGCTGTCCCCATACATACATTAATAACATGTTCCCCTTTTGGTTTTTCAGTAAAATACGAATAAAAAGTCACAACACCATTAACTTTTGCTGCCGGAATTTCTAACCTCCTCGAAACGTATAACTGTACCTCCTTAGGCAAATATCCAAAAAGTTCCTGCGCTCTATGCAAAATAGATATTAAAGAACCTTCTGTTTTGTCTAAAGAATCGACATACTCATCTAATTCTTTAAACTTTTCATCTAACAATTTGTTTTTACACATAGATTCACAACTTCCTTTCCTTCAAAAATTTAAAAATCTACGCAAGAATTCTCGTGACTTTAGTCGTGAGATGAATTGCGCCACTTAATATATTAGTTTTTATAACAACTAATATATAGTTGTTCTGGAACTAGCAAAACCAGTAGTTTCCCTTCGCCAATGTTGGAAAAGCTTCGCAATGTGGTTGACCGTTCCTCCCCTTCAGAACTTTTACAGAGCCACGATAGTGCCAAGAACTAGGGAATCATCCTTGGGTATCTACTTCTAATCCAACGTAGTCAGTTAAGACTTAGGCTAGTCAATAAGGGCTTTTACAAGCCCGTCACTTTAGTTATGGGTTATTGACATTATATCATTTAAACATTTTTATTTCAATATATTTTTATCCATTAAAAACATCACTTGCTCTATCTTTAAACTAGTAAACCATTTTACCTTCTACGAATAATTTTGTAAGCTCATTTACAGGGCTATCTAAAACTTTTTTTGACTCCCCCTCTTCTATCAATCTTCCATCATAAAAAAACAAAACATTATCAGCAATTCTTCTTGTTTGATGTATGTTGTGAGTTATCATAACTACTGTTGTTTTGCTTTTTCTATTCATTTCTATGATTTGGGATTCTATAATATTAACACTAGAAGGATCTAGATTAGCTGTTGGCTCATCTAAGAGCAAAATATCTGGTTCTATCACCATAGCTCTTGCTATTGCTACCCTTTGTGCCTCTCCACCAGATAAAGTTTTAGCATTTTGATTGGATAATGTTTTAAGACCAACCTTCGTTAACGCGTCTATAACCTTTTCATTTATCTTTTCTTTTTGGAAGTTTCTTATCAAAAGAGGAAGTGCAACATTCTCATAAACACTGGCATCTAACATAACAGGTTTTTGAAAAACAAATGCCATCCGTCTTTGTAGTCCTAACTTAGCGTTTTGCTCACTTGGCACACCTTCACCAAAATACTCTATGCTTCCACTAGTTGGATTCTCCAATAAATTCATAAGTCTTAATAAAGTAGTTTTCCCCGCTCCACTCGGGCCTATTATACCAGTTATAACACCAGTTTGTATATTTAATGTTTCTATGTCTAAAACTATTTTTCTATTATATTTTTTGCAAAGCCTTTGCACCTTTATAATATTATTTTCACTCATACCTCTCCCCCACTTTCCCTTTTTGAAGTCTATAAAGAACAATATTTATAATAAAGGAAATAAGGAGCAAAATAATGCCAAGTGCCATAGCCATATTAAAATTTCCTTTTCTTGTTTCTAAAACAATGGCCGTAGTTAAAACCCTTGTATGACCTTCTATGTTTCCACCTACCATCATCACAGCTCCAACCTCAGCAATAACTCTGCCAAACCCTGCAATCACAGCACCTAAAATGCCATATCGACTTTCTTTTATAAGAGCTAATAAAATATCTTTTTTACTCGCTCCCAAACTTTTCAAAATATCTAATACATCTTTAGTTTTAACCCTAACCGTAACCATTGTCAAACCAATAACAATCGGTAAGGCTAAAATAATCTGGGCTAAAATCATGGCTCTAGGTGTAAAAAGCATCCCCAGTCCACCTAGAATACCCCTTCTAGAAATAAACATATACACAAGTAAGCCACCTACTACCGGTGGCAAGCCCATTAATGTATATATAATCTTTGTTATAAATGCAATCTTTCTTTCAGGGATTAGCCCTAGAATAGTTCCAATAACTACTCCAATAACTGATGCAAAAACAACTGCAACACCCGATACATAAAGTGATAAGCCAATAATACTATACAAGTCTTTATCAAAACTTAACAATAATCGAAATGCTTCATAAAAAATCTCAAACATTACTACTTCTCCCAATATCCAAAAAAATATTATGCCTTTTAATAATTATTTGTGTTAGCAAAAAACAATTGTTCACCATTAACTTTATATTCATCTATTAAATCTTGCCCCCTAGGTGATACGAAAAACTCTATCAAATCTTTTGCACC
>CAZTHU010000004.1:20170-24313 GCA_964613575.1 uncultured Eubacteriales bacterium
ATTAACATGCGTATGCAAGTCTTTATTAACAGCCATTATTCCATATTGATTAAAAAGTTTCTCATCGCCTTCAAATAAAATTACTAAATCAAGCGTATCTCTCATACTTAAAAACGTTCCTCTGTCCGTTAACGTATATCCTAAGAACTCATCTACCATTAAAAGTGTGTCACCCATTCCAGATCCTGCTTTTTTGTACCAATCATCTTGCGGATTAATACCTGCATATTCCCATAAAGAAAGCTCTTTTATATGTGTTCCTGAATTATCGCCCCTAGATACAAAAACTTTTTGCATCTGACTTATTTTTTCTAAAACTTCTTCTACTTTTTCTAAATTTTTAATGTCTAATTCATCATCTTCTTGCCCAACAATAACAAAATCATTATACATTACATCTTCTCTATCTGTATAATATCCATCTTCAAGCATTTCAAGCTCTAAATCCCTTGCATGGACAAGTACTAAATCACAATCACCAGCTTTCCCAAGTTCTAAACAAGCACCCGTTCCAAGTGATGATACTTTAACATTATATCCATACTCGGCTTCAAAAATAGGCAATATAAAGCCTAGCAACTCTGAATCATATGTACTTGTGGTTGTAGCCAGTAATAAATTTTTACTTGCATCATCAGCAACATTTTGAATCATTTCTCCTCCAGCACACGCTGTTAAAAGAATCGCCAAACTAAACACTAACACCAAGAAAACTTTCAAATTTTTAATAAGAAAACTCCTCTCTCTTTTCTCACATTTACTTTATTTGCAAAGCGATTCTAGCATCTTGCAAGGTTTTTGTCAATATTTCACCCGTACCAATCCAGGGCAATTAAACTATAAAAAAAATTGCCAGTTAGGTTTTTTACGGCTTGTGATAAGAAAAACGACATCACGTTACATTTTAATAGCTAAAGAGCAATCGCAGGGGAAGCTTAGTATTTCAAAATAATCTATAAATCTTACAAAAAAACATTTGACTTAACTGTCTCATTAGATATAATTGTATCTGTAACTGATTATCAATATTTTATTATCCATTCTTAATTAAGATAATCAACGTTTTTACATATTAAAATAAGTAAAAACTTTCATAAAGAATAAGTGATAATCTAAAAGACTTATTCTTTTTAAGTTAAGATACAAATATTAACTAATATAAGGAGGTATTTTAAATGTCTAACTGCTGTTGTAACAACAACACTGACAACCTTGAGTTGCAACTTGATGAAATTATTCAGAAAAACAAAAACAAAAAAGGTGCACTCATCTCTGTATTACATCAAGCCCAAGAGTTATACGGTTATCTTCCCGAAAACGTTCAAAAGAAAATTTCTGAGGGTTTACGCGTCCCCATGACTGAGATCTACGGAGTTATAACATTCTATTCTCTTTTTTCCCTTGAGCCAAAAGGAAAGTATAGATTTTCCGTGTGCATGGGAACAGCTTGCTATGTAAAAGGTGCTGGTGAGATTCTCGAACGTTTGAAAGAAAAATTAGGAGTAGATGTTGGTAAAGCGACTGAAGATGGTCTTTTCTCTATTGAAGATTGCAGGTGCTTAGGTGCATGTGGTTTAGCGCCCATCATGATGGTTAACGACAAAGTTTATGGGCAAATTACACCTGAAGAAACACTTGAGATTGTTGATAATATACAAAAAAAAGAGGTGAAATAAAATGCAAACAATTAATTTAGAAAAAATAAAATCCAAATATATTAAAGCTTTAGAAACCACCAAAAGAGTTGTTGTATGTGCTGGTACTGGATGTGTAGCAAGTAACTCTTTGGGGATTTATGATGAAATTTTAAAAAAGATACAAGAAAAGAATTTAAACGTTACAGTAGAATTAAAAAAAGAAGAAAATGACGACCTTTATGTTAGCAAGAGCGGTTGTCAAGGTTTTTGTCAGATGGGACCATTAGTAACAATTTACCCAGAAGGAATTGTTTATAATAAAGTTCAACTAGACGATATTGAAGAAATAATCAACTCAAGCATTTTAAAAAACGAAGTTGTTCAAAGGCTTGTTTATAATGATCCTGTAACGAATGCATCTTGCCCTACAGAAGAAGAAATAATGTTTTATAAAAAACAAAACAGATATGCACTTAAAAACTGTGGGATTATTGATCCAGAAAATATAAACGAATACATTGCAAGAGACGGGTATTTCGCTGCTAGAAAAGCCTGCCTTGAAATGGATGGCGCTAGCATTTGTCAAGAAATTCTAGACTCAGGCCTTAGAGGAAGAGGCGGCGGAGGTTTCCCAACAGGTAAAAAGTGGGATTTAACTAGGGTTCAGACAAGTGACGAAAAATACGTGGTTTGTAATAGTGATGAAGGCGACCCTGGTGCATTTATGGATAGAAGTATAAGTGAAGGTAATCCACATGCAATTCTTGAAGGAATGATCATCTCAGCTATGGCTATAGGTGCTACATTTGGATATATTTATGTTCGTACAGAATATTTATTAGCAGTTAAAAGAATGAAAAAAGCATGTAAAGACGCTAGAGAAGCTGGAATATTAGGGCAAAATATATTTGGAAGTGGAAAAAACTTCGATGTTGAAGTTATGGAAGGAGCAGGCGCATTTGTTTGTGGAGAAGAAACTGCATTAATGACATCAATCGAAGGTAAAAGAGGAGAACCTAGACCAAGACCACCTTTTCCTGCCGCAAAAGGTTTATGGTCAAAACCAACGGTATTAAATAACGTCGAAACATTTGTTAACGTACCCCAAATCATTTCAAAAGGTAAAGATTGGTTTTCCTCAATAGGTACCGAAAAAAGCAAAGGAACCAAAGTATTTGCAATGGGTGGTAAAATAAACAACTCTGGACTTGTCGAAGTACCTATGGGAACTACATTGCGTGAAATAGTGTATGACATAGGCGGTGGAATTCCAGATAACAAAAAATTCAAAGGTGCACAAACTGGAGGTCCATCAGGTGGATGTATTCCTGCTAGTCAATTAGACACACCTATTGATTACGACTCACTTATAGCATTAGGTTCCATGATGGGATCTGGGGGACTTATCATCATGGATGAAACTACTTGTATGGTAGATATCGCTAAGTTTTTCTTAGAATTTACCGTTGATGAATCTTGTGGAAAATGTCCGCCTTGTAGAATCGGAACTAAAAGAATGTATGAAATACTAGAAAAAATAACTTCCGGTAAAGGTGAAGAAGGCGATATCGAAAAACTTGAAAACTTAGCAGCTAATATAAAAGCAGCATCTCTTTGCGGACTTGGTCAAACTGCACCAAACCCTGTTCTTAGCACATTAAACCACTTCAGACATGAATACGAAGCTCATATTAACGATAAATCTTGTGAGGCAGGTTCTTGTAAAGCTTTATTAAAATATGTTGTAACAGATGAGCTTTGCAAAAAATGTGGAATTTGTGCAAAGAACTGTCCTACCGATGCAATAAGAGGCGATAAGACAACAACATACTTTATAGAACAAGATAAATGTATTAAATGCGGTGCTTGTTTAGAAAAATGTCCATTTAAAGCAATAAGCAAAAAATAATACAACCATAACCGTAGCAGAAAATAACACAGCTACACCGTAGCAGAGAATTCATTCTCTGCTCACCGAAAAATAAAATTATTAAACAATGAAAGGGTGAATATACGTGAACGATAAGGTTAATATTACCATAAATGGAAAAACACTTAGTGTACCTAGCGATTATACTGTATATAAAGCAGCAAGCAGTGTAGGTATAAAAATCCCAACTCTATGTTACTTAAAGGACGTAAATGAGATAGGCGCTTGTAGAATGTGCTTAGTAGAAATTGAAGGAGCAAGAAATCTTCAAGCTTCATGTGTGCAACCAGTTTCTGAAGGAATGGTTGTACAAACAAACTCTGAAAGTGTTAGAAGTGCAAGAAAATCTGTATTAGAGCTTTTAATGTCAGATCACACCACCGACTGCCTAGTTTGTGAAAAATCTGGAGAATGTAAGCTTCAAGACTATTGCTATGAATATGATGTAACTGGTGATGAAATAAAAGGTTCAAGAATCGACTACAAGGTTGATACTTCTAGTCCATTTTACACTAGCAATCAAAACAAATGTATAATGTGTAAACGTTGTGTAGCAGTATGCGCATCCGCACAATG
>CAZTHU010000005.1:0-2047 GCA_964613575.1 uncultured Eubacteriales bacterium
CTTTCAAGTAAAGATTTGGCACAGTATTTTTTAGCTCCAACTCCACTTCTAGTATCACCTTGCCTACCTTTGTTTCATTATGCCCTATATTAGCATGAACAAACCCATCAGGAAAAACTCGACTTACATGTGTTAATAACATTCTTATTAAACTATACAAAGCGTTAGCATCTACAGTATTTTCATAAGGTGATAAAAGCTCATCTAATGCACCTAAATACACTGGATATCCTGTAACCGATGGTACATATTGATATATTATCATTAATGCATTTACAGCCTGATACAGATCTTCTGGGGCTTTTAACTCGAGATATTCGCTACCATTTTTTAAAAATTTGGCGTAGTCGGGCAAAATATATCTAGGCGAAATTGGACAATTACCTTCATGTATATCACATAAAATATTATCTTGGAGCAACCTCACCGTTTCTTCTTTTACTTTAATAAACTCCACACCATACTGAACCTGATGCAATAATGCCCCCCTCTTTTCGTGAAACTCTAAGTTTCTTCCCCTTATTATTTCTAAAAACTTTTCCAAAACATCCCCTCCATATAAATTACTCCTATCTGTCCACTAATATATATGCTTGTCTGTAAATCCAGCAACTATTTAGCCAGCCCTAATCTAACAATATATATCACATATTAGATATCCATATTATATCACCCAGCTTTGCGCATTGCTAGTTCTAATAATAATCTTTAAAGCTATTGTTAATACTTTAAGCATTGAAAATAATTGATGTTCAAACTATAATAAAAGAAAACATACAAAGGAGTGTGATTTTATGAACAGTAGTCTTTATGACTTCAAAGCAAAGGATATAGATGGTAACGACTTTTATTTTGAACAGCTTAAAGGAAAGGTAGTCCTTATAGTAAATACCGCTAGTAAATGTGGATTTACTCCACAATACGAAGGTCTACAAAAGCTTCACGAAAAATACAATCAAAAAGGTCTTGTTATATTAGGCTTTCCGTCAAACGATTTTTTATTTCAAGAACCTGGCTCAAATGAGGAAATTAAAAATTTTTGTATGCTAAACTACGGTGTTGATTTTAAAATGTTTGAAAAAATTCATGTGCGAGGTAAGAAAAAAGACTCTCTTTTTAAATTTCTAGTTTCAGGTGCTGGTAATCCAAAATTAAAAGGTGCTATAAAGTGGAACTTCACAAAATTTCTATTTAGCAAAGAGGGAAATCTTTCAGATAGATTTAGCCCATTAACCAAACCTGAAGATATTGAAGATAAGATATCTAATTTGCTCTAGCTGTAACGGTTAAGCAGAGCACAAGGGGACAGCACAAGGAAACGGTTCTTTTTGCTCGCCCTTGTGCTCCTAACATCGAAATAGCAATATCAGCCGTAGCTGAATGTTTCAAAGAATATTTAGCTAGTTTGACTTTTACTACTGTCTGATATAAAATACAGATAATTCAAACTTTAAATTGTTCACCTTAAACGCTATCAGTATGTTAGCCTATTGAAATACTACTAACACACAAAATCAACCAAACATTTGCACTTAAAAATTTTAACTAAAGTTTAGGGTGAAAAGTAATAATTTTTTGAAAGGATGATTTTTGTGAATTTAAATGAAAGTACAGACGTTAACCAAACAAATCAAAACCCCGAAGGGAACTCAAAAGAGGCTATAGGAGGATGGCTAAATAGGGATAAGGATAAAGATGTATTTGTAGTAGATAATGACCAAGCAGAATTAAAACCTACGCCAGAACCTAAACCGCAAACAAAGGACGAAGCTTTAACTACATTTAGCAATCATTTTAGTGGCATTATAAATAATCTTGCAAATTCTGAAGAAACACCTAATCAAAAACTATTATACTTGTCAAATGTCGTAACACATTTAAAACCAATTGAACTAATATATAAAGATACACCAAAGGATGTCTTTAAAAGCTATTTTAATGAGTTTAATAAAGAAGTAGAAAAACTATCGAAAACTTGTCAAAAGGATTTTTCTAAGGATTTTGACAAAAATTTAGAAAGCATAAAAAAAGACCTTAATGAAGAAGC
>CAZTHU010000005.1:2057-3466 GCA_964613575.1 uncultured Eubacteriales bacterium
TTAAAAAACAGGGTAAGTTTATATTCAAAAACAACAAGTGAATTAGAACAATTAAAAAATCTACCTAACAATCTTGTTTCAGCTGACTTTAAGGAAAACGTGGAAAAATACCATCAAAAGGTAGAAAACATTTTCTCCCGAAAAGAAAAGTCAACAAAAGATAAAACAAAAGAAGCAAAAGAACAAACAAAAAATTACATAAAAGAACTTAAAGAATCAATTAAGCTTAATGTAGAGGACACATCTTCTTCTAAAACAGAAAAGTATTCAACTCTCATAGAGACTTTAAGAGAACTTGAATATTTAAAGAACAAAACAAAGAACAAGAACTATAAAGATATCGATAAAGATATGTCACAAATAAACTTAACACTACGAACACTTGAAAAAGATATTACAAAAGAATTTCATGAATCTAGCAAACAAAATGTTAGAGCCAAGCTCCTTGCTTTTGACATGATAAATGAAGAGGTAGCTCCTCTTAACAATCTACAAAAGGTTCAAAATAAATTCTACTCAAAAGACTTTAAAAAAGAGATAGAGCGCCTTCAAGATACTGTTTCCAAATCATTTAGTTGGGTTAATAACCTAAATAATCTAGATGAAGAAAAAAACGTGAACCCCGATAAAGTAAATCCTTCTCCAGAAGATGAAAAAGACAAAAAATATGAAGAACAAAAAACCCCCGATACAAGCGAAGAAGAACAAACAGAGCTAGATACAAAACAAGATGAAAAAGAAGACGAAAAAGAAGATGAAAAGCGAAATAAGAAAAACGAAGTAAAGCCAGTTGAATTAGAAGAAGAATGCAATAACCTTCTATCATCAAAGGCTAAGCTTTCCATGATTAAATACGGTGGAAACAACCAAAAAGAACAAGAAGAAATAACATTAGATACACCAAATTTAAATTTCAAAAAAGAAAATGTCATATTAAAGGGCAAAGCGGGTCAAGAGTTCATTGACAGAATAGAAAGCGGAGAAGCAAAATACAAAATTTTAAATGATCTAAAAAGAAAATATCCTGAGGATCTTTTCATTGTAAAAAACACTAAATCAAAAGAACTCAAAAACTTTTTAGCTAAAATTGAAGCTGACAAAATGAAATCTTTAATAAGCAAAAAAATAGAAAAAGAAACGAAAAAAATCCAAGAACTCAAAGATGACTCAAGCCATGAGAACAAAGAAATTCTTCAATACAAAGAAATAAAACTAGAAAAACTTGGTGCATTAGAAAAGAAAGTTACTTCAATACAAACATATAACGACCTATTAGATACATCTAAAGAATATACCCTTTTGCGTAAAAGCTTAAGAGAAGAAAAATTATCTGACTGGAAAAACAAAAAACTTGATACAAATCCAGAAATTGATAAAAGATTTCAAAATTGGAAAGATAAAAGAAAAGC
>CAZTHU010000005.1:3476-5886 GCA_964613575.1 uncultured Eubacteriales bacterium
AGCCGATTTCACATTAAACATTAACTAATTTCCGAGGTGTTATTTATGAATGCTGAAACAATAGCCATTGGTACAGAACTACTTATAGGTCAAATATCGAATACAAATGCAAGGTATTTATCTGAAAAGCTAAACGAGTTAGGTATCAACGTATATTATCACACAGTAGTAGGTGATAATATGAAAAGAATTTTAGAGGTTTTAAACATAGCAAAAAAACGCTCAAAATACATTTTTTTAACTGGTGGTTTAGGACCCACCCAAGATGACGTTACAAGGGACGCTGTTGCACAAGTTGCAGACGTCCCTCTTAAAGAAGATTCAAAAGCAAAAGAAAAAATAGAGGCTTTCTTTAAATCTAAAAACATACCAATGCCAATAAGTAATCTAAATCAAGCTCTCGTTCCTGATGGTTCTACCATATTAGCTAACGATTATGGTACAGCACCAGGCTTTTTGTTGCCTTTTGAAGAAAGCTTGATAATTTGTCTTCCAGGCCCCCCACGAGAGATGCAAAACATGTTCCAAAACCAGGTTCTTCCTAAAATCTCTAAGGAGGATTTTAGACCAATAACATCTAAATATATAAAACTTTTTGGTATAGGCGAGTCTTTAGTCGAAGAAAAAATATTAGACCTTATCTCAGCTCAAACCTCTCCATCTATTGCAACTTACGCAAACGAAGGAAATTTAACTATACGCCTTACCGCTCAAAAAAACAAGGAAAATAAAACCGATTGTTTTGAGCCAGTACTTAGCCAAATAATTGAAAGACTAAAGGATAACATATACTCAATAGACAACGAATACCTCCACGAAGTTGTTGGCAAACTATTAATAAAAACCAATACAACTATTTCAACTGCTGAATCTTGCACCGGTGGCTTAATTTCAAAACATCTAACGGAAGTAGCTGGCATTTCAAGTGTTTTTCATACAGGGCTTGTAACCTATAGTAATGATGCAAAGATTAGGTTACTAGGTGTTCGTGAAAAAACCCTGACTACTTACGGCGCTGTTAGTAGTCAAACAGCATTAGAGATGTCAAAGGGTGCTCGTGACAAATCAGGAACAGACATAGGTATTGCAGTTACAGGGATTGCTGGTCCTGGTGGTGGAACTTTTGAAAAACCTGTAGGCTTAGTATATTTAGGGTATTGCGACAATGAAAAGCATTTTTCTAAAGAACTACGGCTTAGTGGGAGTAGGGAAAAAATAAGGAATTTAACAGTTTTAAACGCATTTAAAACAATACTAGAATCGAGGCCGCCTCAAGATGAAACAAAATAACAACAAACTAGCTGGAACTGCACTAATTGTAATGATTTCAATAGTTGCAAGTCGACTCACAGGTTTTATCAGAGAGACCCTTGTACCAAATTTCATAGGTGTAAACGAGCTTGGCGATGCATATAATATGGCATTTAATATCACAGGGCTTATGTATAACCTGTTAATAGGAGGCGCAATAGCTGCTGCACTCATACCTGTTTTATCAGGCTATATAGCAAAAGATGATGAAAAAGAAGGCTGGCTTTGCGTAAGTACATTTGTAAATGTGCTTTTTCTTTCTATGCTCGTAGTTTGTACTCTAGGCATTATTTTTGCGCCCTTTCTAGTAAGTATTATAGCAAAAGGCTTTACCGATCCCGAGCAAATAGAACTAACTATAACTCTAGTAAGAATACTTTTTCCCTCTGTTGCGTTTTTAATGCTAGCAGGTCTTGCAAATGGAGTATTAAATTCCTACAGACGTTTTGTAGCCTCAGCCTTTGGTCCTTCATTCTATAATTTAGGCTGTTCTATTAGTATTGTTTTATTTGGAAGAGATAATCAAAACATCCAGAACGTAGCTTACGGAATAGTAGCAACATCTTTTTTATATTTTTTGCTTCAACTAACATTTAGTTTTAAACACCTAAACTTTTATCGATTTGCTTTAAACCTAAAACATAAAGGTTTTCAAAAACTACTAAAACTTTCAATACCATCACTTATTGCATCCTCGGTAGTTCAGATTAATATGCTTATCGTATCTTCTTTTGCTACATTTCTGCAATCTGGTTCTGTAACGTCCTACCATGTTGCAGATAGGATTTGGCAAATGCCCTATGGCGTTTTTGCCCAAGGTATTGGTATAGCCATGCTCCCATCCATATCAGCGATGTTTGCATTAAAAGAAATCGAAGATTTTAAATTTACAGTACAAAAGGCACTTAGGTTTACCTCTTACATAATGATTCCATGTTGCTTTATTTTTATATTTTTAAGGTTTGAAATAATTGCTATAATTTTTCAATTTACCGAAATGTTCCCTGATAGTTATGCTGATTTAACTGCAAACATTCTAGCTTTTTTTGCATTTGCAATGCTATCTCAATCTATTGTAACAATACTAAATAGGGTTTTT
>CAZTHU010000005.1:5896-22017 GCA_964613575.1 uncultured Eubacteriales bacterium
AACCAATGATACCAAAACCCCACTTTGGGCGGGTCTTAGCACTATAGTCGTTATATTTTTATTAGGATTTTTCTTCATAAAACTAACCCCCTTAGCTGCCTCTGGACTTGCATTATCATATACTTTAGCCAGCATAATAAATGCATTTTTATTATATATACTTTTAATAAGAAAAATTGGAACAATCAACATGAAGGTATATAGCTTCGCATTAAAACAAATTCCAGCCATAATTTTAACTGTAGCCTTTTTGATTCTTTCAAATAAATATATTTTTAGTCTAGAGCTTACAAGAATAACAGCCTTTTTATCCCTATCAGTAGTTTCAATCATTTCATTTGTCTTATACTTTTTTATAACTTTAATGTTTAAACTAGAAGAGGCTCATTATCTAAAAGAAAAAATACTAGAAAAGATTTCGCGCCATGCAAACAAATAGAGAGTACTCAACGGAATGGGTCCGTTTAGTACTCTCTATTGATAATAGATACAATCACGTGAAGTAAATACTTAATCTAATACCACATTCCATAAAAACTCATCCTATTAACTTTACTTAAGAAAGTTAATTGCTAAAGGATATTTATATACTTCGCCTTTACTTGCGCTAATTCCTGCTTTAATGCAAAATATTATGTCTAAAACAATCACAGCTAAACCAGTCAAAATTCCGATTAAAATTATCGCTAATATCCCAGATGCTATTCCTGCTATAGCTACTGTAATTTGAAAATTCAACGCATTCTTAGAATTTTCTTTTGCAAAAGGTTTATCATCAGATATTAAATAAACTATCAGCGGAAGTAAAAATCCTAAAAATAAAGAACCAATATGAACTATAATACTCAAGTTCTTTTCATTAGAAGCTACTTCCCCTTGACTTACATTTTGAGCATTTCCTCCCTCAGCTCCATTAAAATCTACGCCAGAATTTTGACCTTCTTCGTAATTCATTCCCCAATCTTGAGAATCCATTTACCCAACCTCCTTTTTAATTTATATAAACATATGAGTAATTTTATTATAATTGTTACTATATGTCAATACAAATTTTGAAACAATTTCAAAATTCACTTTAATATTTTAACATTTGAGGGTATAATGTATTCAGATTAAACGGTGAAGGAGTAGAGATTTTATGCCTAACGAGGGAGTACAAATAGTTTTTGGGCTACTAGGCGGTTTGTCGGTGTTTGTTTATGCGATGAATTTAATGGGTGACGGTCTTAAAAAAATAGCTGGAGAACGAATGAGAAGAATTCTTGAGGTTTTAACTTCAAACCCTCTAATAGCAATACTAGTAGGGGCATTTGTTACAGTAATACTTCAAAGCAGTACTGCTACAACTGTATTAGTTATAGGTTTTGTTGGTACAGGCATAATGAGTTTAAAGCAAGCCATTGCTGTTATAATGGGTGCAAATATCGGAACTACAATAACCGCTCAGTTAATAGCCTTTAAGCTCGGCAACTACATATTTATGATAGTTGCCATAGGCTTTATACTTTACTTCTTTTTTAAAACGCAAAAAATTAAGTATTTAGGTCAATCCATATTTGCCTTTGGTCTATTATTCATTGGACTAAACATTATGAGCGATGTTCTGCGACCCTTAGCAAATAGCCCTGTTTTTATAGAATGGATAACTGGCATAGGTCAGGTTCCAGTCCTTGGTATTTTAGTTGGTACTGTTATGACAGCTATAGTCCAAAGCAGTACAGCTACTATTGCTGTTCTTCAAAACATCGCTTCTCAAACCGCGCCTGACGGAAGTATAATAATTGACTTAAATACATCAATTCCAATTCTTTTAGGCGATAACATTGGTACAACTATAACAGCAGCCTTCGCAGCCATAGGTGCAAAGGCAAACGCAAAACGTGCAGCACTAGGACACTGCGTTTTTAACACCATGGGGGTTTTTGTATTTATTTGGCTAATTGCACCCTTTGCAAACTTTGTAGCATATATATCCCCTAAAGGTGCACATACCGATATAATTGCCAGACAAATTGCAAATGCTCATACATCATTTAATCTTCTAAATACCATTTTGTGGATTCCTTTCATTTGGGTTATAGTAAAGGTAGTAAATCTTATAATTAAAGATACTACAACCCAACAAAATCAAAAGGCTATCTACATTGATAATAGGGTTTTAAAAAGTCCTGCAATGGCAATGGATTTAGCTACAAAAGAGCTCTCCAAAATGGCAGAGCTCTGCCAAGAAATGATGACAAAAGCAAAAGATTCATTTATAAGTTTTAACAAAAAAGAAATCGAAAAGGTTAACACACTAGAAGATACCGTAGATATTCTCCAGCTTGAGATAACCGATTATCTGTCTAAAATGCTATCTACAAATACCCTTACAGAACATCAAAGCGTAAGGCTAGCTGGTTTAATGCGTACTACTCACGATATTGAACGAATAGGCGACCATTGTCAGAATATCGCTGAGTTTGCTCAAGCTAAAGAAAACAACAATTATTCATTCTCTAATCAAGCTATAGATGAAATCACAAATGCTTTTAAACTCCTAAATACAATGGTAGAGGATGCTATCAGCTCTTTAAAAAATGGAGATACTAACTTAGCTAATAAAGTTCTTTCAACAGAATATGATATTGATAAGCTAGAACTAGATCTTAGGGCAAAGCATATGGAAAGGTTAAAGACAGGGCTATGCAATCCCGAAGCCTCCATAACTTATATAGAACTCATACACAATATTGAAAGAATCGCCGATCACTGCAACAACATTGCTGAAGCTATCATTGAAGATAGAAGAATATGTGCGTGAATAAAAATCTTAGCTTTCAGGTAGGGTTTTGGTATCTGCTTATTGTCAATAATATTTTATATCTACTTGCTTTCCCATTTTTTGAAGTCTTTTTTCAATGTGCCTAACTATGCTTTTTCTATTCATTATGCCCAATTGTTTAAAAGAAATATTTGTATGTGCAAGGTTAGTTGCTGTACCAACAAAAAACCTTACCACATCTGCACTTATAATAAGATTATAAAGTTTGAGGACACAAGAATCATCTTCACTAAGATCATCTATGTCATACTCACTTTCTAACAAATTATAAAACTGGTTCAATGTAATCGCACCTTCAGTAACCAGATCCATCCCCTTTATGTTATAAGACGGTGGCTGTACAAAACTTTTAGTTGAGATCTGTGTAGAAACCTCTTTACCAGTAATTCTTGATAAAACATCAGCGGTACTAGAACCACAAACTATTTTCTTACCATCTTGTTGTAAAAAATAATCTACCACCTCTTCATCTCTACTTTTATCTCTAGGTGGTCCCGTAAATATATTTACACAAGTTGCATTTCTGCACCTTAAAGACGCTATAGTAGTATCATCACCGTAATAATTTCCATTTAGCTGATAAACCTTTTGCATAATACTGGGAACCAAATCATTTACCGAAACACCAACATTCAATAAATGATTTGCATAATTTGATACTCCCTGCGAATCCCAACCAAATGATGAAATACTTCCCAGTCCTGCTTGACTTACTCCATCTGTAAAAACCAAAAAAGAATCCGTTTCATTTAACCTACCACTTACTTCTGCAACAATCTCATATCCAACCCTAAAATACCTTGGTTCTAGAACATATGCAAATCCATTTTCAATTATAATTGACTTAGGCATCTCATAAGAATATATTGTAAACTGTCCATCATTAAGTATATTCACTATAGTAAAGGTTGAATATGGAATATTTTTTCTCCTAGCTTGATTCATAGATTTTGCTACATTTTCACAGATAGTATATAGTGATAAACCAGCTTTTATAGAGTTGGCTATTCTACTAGCACATAAAGTCGCTGAAATATTTGCCTGATGACCGGATCCCATCCCATCACATATAATAAATACTGTTTTTTTAAGCGCTCTTATTGTAATAAACCTATCACCACAAACAAAATTGTTTTTTTTTGATTTTTGATTAGTTCTAATCTCAATAAATTTCTGTTTTAAATCTTTTATCATATTAATGCTCATATATTCCACCTACCTCTAGGCTACGATTTGGTTTCATCATAAACATTCATTAAATCACATAGCATCTCTTCTGCCTTAGCAGTATTTTGACCTAAAATCATTGCAAAATCATTAGCCATTTTAATCTGACAATCTCTTATTTCAAGTGCCTTTTCAATAACTTCACTTTTAATTAAATTTAATTTGTCTTCATGAAATTCCACTCTATCTATCTTTGTGTATATCCCTACATGTTGCTTATGTTCTTGAAGCGAATATATAAATTGATGGTACTTACTACCATTAAATGTTACTGTCGACTCTGCTTTTTGCGCTACCCCTGAAACTATTTTTTCAAAGTCCTTCGAATCCATTAAATAAGAAATCCTTCTTCCTAAAGTAGCGTCAGAACATAAAAACATTTTTCTAAATGCAGGGTTCATTCCTATTAATCTCAAGTCATCATCTAATATGACTATACCATGCGGAATAGTTTCCATTATCATATCCATCCTCTGCTCTGCCTGCATTCTCATATAAGGTATACACATATCGGTCTGAGCAATACCATTTACAACCGCTATTGCATTATCCACGCAAGATTTATATCCACACGCACCACAGTTTAACTGATTTTTAGCATCTTGTTTTCCAGTTTTAGCCAGAACCTTTTGTATTTCAGAGTGAGGAACTTCTCTTTGACTTTTGACTATCTTTTGTTTGAAGTTTGTTTTAAGACACACTTCCACATTATTGTTGTTTTTTAACGGTTCAGTCTTTGTTTTGTAATACTCTAACAAATCATTCCTTCTTTGAAATACATTTTTTTCATCTCTAATTCCTGGACCATTTAAACAACCTTCATTACAAAACAATGCATCCACAATACTTATATTTGACAAATCTGCTTCTAGCATTTCTAAAAGTTCAAAATCTCCACTTGTATGAATAACATCAGTAGCTAAGTTATCTTCATATTTTTTTGCTGTTTTCATAATTCCACCTGGAATAGGAAAAACACCCGCATCACCCATATAGAAATTATTATCGAAACCACTATCTTCAAATGTTTGAAAATTTATATTTTCACTTACAAACCATTGTTTCAACTCATCAAAAGTTAAAACAGCATCTATCAGTCCCTGAAATTCTGGTCTATCTGCTTCAAACTTCTTACAAATACATGGACCAATAAAAATTACAACAGTTTCATCTGAGTAAAGTTTTTTTAGCATCTTTGCATGTGCTATCATTGGCGAAACTAAAGGTGTTAGGCTCTCTATATAATCATGTTTATATTTTTCTACATAGTTTACAACCGCTGGGCAAGCAGAAACAAGCTTAAGAGAGTTTTCCTTTAAATCATGATCAAACTTTACAAAATCTCTTGCCAACAAATATGCGCCTTCTGCTGTATTAGAAACCTTTGAAAACCCAAGTTTCCTTAATATTGAAGGAAGCCTATTTGCCTGCCAGTTAGAAAAAATAGCTGCAAAGGAAGGTGCAACACTTGCTACAACCTTACCTTTGCTCTCTGACAGTAGCATCTTAACGTTTTGAATATCGTTTCTATAAGTTTTAGCGTTCTGTGGGCATACCTTTATACAAACTCCACAAGAAATACATCTTTCTTGTTCTACGCTAGCCTGACCATTTTTTACACAAATAGCCTTTACGGGACACTCTCTTACACATCGATAACAATCCTTACACCTTGCTGCTAATGTGTTTACTATACCTTTTGATTTTTCTGTTGGCATTTATTCATCCCCCTAAACCCCTGAACTAGAATATGGTGAATATTTTAGAAAGAATATCAATTTAATATTTCTCATGCTAGCTTTAAAAACAATTTATTTACTTCCAACTTTTGAAAAATTACACCTCTTGATTTCTTCTAAAACATCATCTATTGAAGCTTTAACAATTACTTTACCATTGATCCTCACAACAGGACCTCTATCACATTTTTCAAAACAAAACGAAGCATTCACTTCCACTAAATCTTCTAAATTATTATCTTTAACATACTTTATTAAGCTATTTATAATGTCTTGAGAACCACGAATAATACAGCTTGTTCCAAAACATACAGTTATTTTTAGTTCTACATCTTTTTTGGCATTAATTACCTTCACTTCGTCATTTAGTATTCGTTTTCTCGAATTATAATTGGTATGAAGTAACTGATGTGCAATGTTGCCACCTGGTTCACCAATTAGGTTAGTATACAACTCTTCTAAGTATGGATTTTCCTGAGATTTATGCAACACCTGCATTTTATCGTTATCGTATAAGCCTTGCTTCCTTTTAACCTTATACTCTTTATCTTTAGTAGATGGCTGTCCTGCACCACCAATACATCCACTGCTACATGCCATAACCTCAACAAAATCATACGCCTTATTATCTTTTTCTATCTTTTTTAATACCTTTTTTGCATTTTTCAACCCATTTACAATAGCAACATTTACCTCTGTATCACCCATATTTACTTTAAGTTCTCTTAATCCATCTTCTCCTCTAACTATTGGGAATTCAAAACTTTCTGTTTTCACATTTGTTATTTTCTCTGTAGCATATCTTAGTACAGCTTCTGTAACTCCGCCTGAATTACCGAAGATCAACCCTGCACCTGTTTTAAATCCAAATGGCATATCAAATGATTCTGGTTCTAAATTTTTAAATAAAATCCCTGCTTCATCAATCATACGAACAAGCTCTTGAGTTGTTATAACATAATCAACGTCCTTTACCTTGTTTTGTTCAAACTCCTGGCGAGACGCTTCGAACTTCTTAGCCGTACAAGGCATTATAGAAACCACCACTATATCTTTTTTATCTAGATTTTTTTCTTTGGAAAAATATTCTTTGCATATGGCTCCAAACATTTGTTGAGGTGACTTACAACTTGAAAGATTCTTTATATAATTAGAGTGATATTGCTCAATATATTTTACCCAAGCCGGGCAACAGGATGTAAATAAAGGCAGTCTTTGTCCACTCTCAAAACGTTTTATAAACTCATTAGTCTCTTCTATAACCGTCATATCTGCTGTAAAACTTGTATCAAACACCTTGTCTACACCCATTGCTTTTAATGCTGCTACCAATTGACCAGTTGCACTCATTCCCGATTCTATACCAAACGATTCTCCCACAGCAACTCTAACAGCAGGTGCAATCTGTACAACAACATGTTTTTCGCTATCATTAATTTCATCCCAAACATTATCAATATCTGACTTTGGAGTCAACGCTCCAGTTGGACATACCCTAGAACATTGTCCACAAAAGACGCACTCTACAGAATTCAAATCTTTGTCAAATGCAGGCACCACCTTAGCATCAGAACCCCTATAGGCAAAGTCTAATGCACCAACTCCCTGTATTTCATCACAAACCCTTACACAATCTCCACAAAGTATACATTTATTAGGGTCTCTAACCAATGACGGTGACGATCTATCAATTTTGTATTTTGGAGTAATAGACTTAAATCTAACTTCATCAATCCCTAAACTTTTTCCTAATGTTTGCAATTGACAATTTGAATTTTTGCTACAAATAGAACACGTATCTACATGGCTTGCTAAAAGAAGTTCTACTGTCATCTTTCTCATCTTTCTAATCTCGCTAGTATGGGTTTTAACTATCATACCTACTTCTGGCATTGTAGAACAAGCAGCAACTAATCCTCGACCTTCAACATCAACCATACACATTCTACAAGCACCATAAATGCTTATTTCAGAATGATAACAAAATGTAGGTAACTGAATATTCGCCTTTCTTATAACCTCTAAAAGATTTCTTTGCCCGTCAATCAATACTTCTTTATTATTTATTATTAAAGATTTATTATTCTTCATATACTCTCCTCCTCTTATGCCATTGTTATAGCATTAAATTTACACGCCGAAACACATGCTTCACATTTTATACATTTTTCAACATCTATACTGTAAGCTTTTCCCTTTTCACCTGTAATTGCGCTAGCTGGGCATTTTCTTTGGCACAAAGAACAGCCCTTACAAATCTTTTCTATGATTTTATAATCCATCAAGCTTTTACAATTTTGAGCTGGACATTTTTTATCTTTAACATGAGCGATATATTCATCTTTAAAATATCTCATTGTTGATAAAACTGGACTTGGTGCAGTCTTACCTAACCCGCACAACGACCCCTTAGATACCATTTGAGCAAGTTCTTCAAGTAAATCTAAGGTATTATCATCTGCCCTACCCTCAACAATATCATCAAGAATAGCTAGCATTTGTTTTGTACCCTCACGACATAACACACACTTTCCACAAGACTCATTCTGAGTAAATTGCATAAAATATTTTGCAAGACTTACCATACAAGTATCTTGATTCATTACAACCAAACCACCCGATCCCACCATAGCACCAACTGATTGTAAAGAATCATATTCTAATGGCAAATCAAGATGTTCTTGGGTTAAACATCCACCAGAAGGGCCACCAATTTGAACTGCTTTATAATCCGTTCCGCAATAATTCCCATCTGAATCAGTAACCCCTCCTGCTATCTCACCTATAATTTTTCTTAGTGTTGTTCCAAATGGAACTTCTATAAGACCAGTATTTACAACATGCCCTGTTAATGCAAAAGTTTTTGTTCCAGTTGCTTTAGCATCTCCTTTTTGTCTAAAACTATCTACGCCATGAAATAGAATTAGTGGTACCGTGGCCAAAGTTTCAACATTATTTATAACAGTAGGTTTTCCAAACAGCCCTTTTTGTGCTGGAAAGGGTGGCTTTGGTGCTGGCATACCCCTTTTCCCTTCAATAGATGACATCAACGCAGTTTCTTCGCCACACACAAAAGCACCTGCTCCTTCCATAACAATAATATCAAAGTTTTTTCCGCTTCCAAAAATATTCTCTCCTAAAATCCCTGCCTCTCTGGCATCCTCACAGGCCTTTTTCATTCTGTTAACAGCTAGTGGATATTCTGCCCTTACATATACATAACCAAAAGTTGCACCAATAGCCATTGCTGTTATTATCATTCCCTCAATAACCACATGGGGATTCCCCTCCATTATGCTCCTATCCATAAAGGCACCTGGGTCCCCCTCATCACCGTTACAAATCACATATTTTACTTCCCCTGATTGCACTCTTGTAAGATCCCACTTTCTGCCCGTCGGAAATCCTCCCCCGCCTCTTCCTCTAAGTCCTGAATCTAAAATCTGCTGACAAATAGTCTTAGCATCCATCTCTAGACAAGCTTTTCTTCCTGCAAAGTATCCATCCCTTGCAATGTACTCATTAATACTCTCAGGCTCTACAATTCCACAATTTTTAAGAACATATCTATTTTGCTTTGAATAAAACATGATTTCCTTCTCAGTAGGGCAAAACTCATTTGTTCTATCGTCTTTATAAAGAAGCCTTTCTACTATCTGACCTTTTTCTATTGTTAAGTCTATCATTTCTTCTACATCTTCCACCTTAACCTTTGTATATACGATACCCTCTGGATAAATTGTTACTAATGGACCCATCTGACAAAAACCTTGACAACCACTTTTACTAACATAAATTAAATCCTCTTCCTCTTCTTTAAGCTCCACTACCACATCAAGTCCTTTAGCTTTAACACTTGTAAAAATAGCATCATAAACCTTTAAAGAATTATTGGCAACACAACCTGTACCAGCACAGACAACGACGCGTTTTACCAAATCTAATTTTTTTTGATAACTTGTCTTTATACTCTCTAGATTAACTGTTTTCATTTAATTCCACCTCTTTTTTCTTTATTTTATCTATTACTTCAATTGTTCTTTCAGCTGTCATTTGACCATATACATCATCATTAACAACAACAACTGGCGCAATCCCACACGCACCTAAACAAGATACAGTTTCTAATGTAAATAACATATCTTTTGTTGTATTATTCTTTTCACTAATCCCTAAATTTTTATTAATAGCCTCTAGAATTGAATGTGACTTTTTAACATGACAAGCAGTTCCATCACAAATTTTAATTATATATTTACCCTTTGGCTTTAATGTAAAATGAGAGTAGAATGTCGCAACTCCAAATATCTTCGCCGGATTAATATCTAACGATGAACCAACAAATGTCATTATTTCCTCTGGCAAAAACCTATAAACCTCTTGAATCTCTTGCAAAATTGGAATCAACTTGGTTTGATCTTTTTGATACTTTTCAATAATGCTACAGACTTTTTCAAACTTCCTTCCCTCTAAAGCATTCATCTTAACACCATTCCTTTCCATTTTTCACTATTTTATAGATATATTTTTATAGATACAATTATATCTATAAGAATATATCTAGTCAACAATTATTTATTTATTTAAAGAAAACACATCTTCGAATTCATATTAACACTTGAAAAAAAAACTTTTAGAGTTTAGAATTAGCTCATATCATACAAATTAATCTAGCAATTCTCATTTAGTGTTTTTAGATTGATGATTGTAATTGTAGTCGCGACAATATATATTAACTAAGACTTTAAAATGTGTTGTCTATAACTTTTTATTGTATGTATAAACTAATACTGTATAGGAGAGTTTTTTATGATTAGTGCAAATAACATATCGCTAAGATACGGAAGTAGGGCTTTATTTGAAAATGTAAATATAAAATTTACACCGGGAAACTGCTATGGTCTAATTGGAGCAAATGGTTCTGGAAAATCAACTTTTTTAAAGATCTTATCCGGTGATCTTGAGGCTAATAAAGGAGATATTCACATTAGCACAGGGATGAGAGTTGCCGTTTTAAAACAAAACCATTTCGAATTTGACGAGTATGATGTTATAAAAACTGTTATTATGGGACACAAAAGGCTCTCAGATATAATGGATGAAAAGGAAGCTTTATATTCTTTAACTGAATTTTCAGATGAAGATGGTATAAAGCTCTCTGAATTAGAAGGTGAATTTGCGGAATTAAATGGATGGGAAGCAGAATCAGAGGCTTCAATGCTACTTCATGGTTTAGGAATTGGGGATGAACTTCAATCCAAGAAACTAAAGGAACTAGAAGATAATTTAAAGATAAAAGTTTTACTAGCTCAAGCATTATTTGGAAATCCCGATATCCTCTTGTTAGACGAGCCTACAAACCATTTGGACATCGAATCGATTGTTTGGTTAGAAAACTTTCTTTTGAATTTTGAAAATACAGTCATCGTTGTTTCACATGATAGGCATTTTTTAAACAAAGTTTGTACACATATTGCAGACATTGATTTTGGTAAAATTCAAGTCTTTACTGGCAACTATGATTTCTGGTATGAATCTAGTCAACTAGCACTTCAACAGGCTAAAGACCAGAACAAAAAATCTGAGACAAAGATTAAAGAATTGCAAGAATTCATACAACGCTTTAGCGCAAATGCATCAAAATCTAAGCAAGCAACTTCTAGAAAAAAGCTCCTAGATAAGATTACCATTCAAGATATTAAACCATCCTCACGCAAATATCCCTTCATTGATTTTAAGCAAGAAAGGGAAGTTGGTAACGATGTTCTATTTATAGAGAATTTAAATAAAAATATTGATGAACAAACTGTACTTAAAGATTTTTCCATCAATTTAAATAAAGGTGACAAAGTAGCTTTTGTTGGTCCAAACGGTCTTGCAAAAACCACACTTTTTAAGATATTAATGGAAGAACAAAATCAAGATAGTGGTAGTTTTAAATGGGGAATAACAACAAGCGTAGCATACTTTCCCAAAGATAATTCATCCCTTTTTGATGGTGTTAACCTTAATTTAGTAGATTGGTTAAGACAATACTCTAAAGATCAAAACGAAACTTTTTTACGTGGCTGGTTAGGAAGAATGCTTTTTTCTGGAGAAGAGGCTCTAAAAGAAGCAAACGTTTTATCTGGAGGAGAAAGAGTTCGTTGCATCCTTGCTAAAATGATGCTCTCTGGTGCAAATGTTTTGATTTTTGATGAGCCCACAAACCATTTAGACCTCGAGTCTATAACAGCTCTAAACAACGGCCTTATAAACTATAAGGGAACCATTTTATTTACTTCACATGACCACCAATTTGTACAGACAATTGCAAACAGAATAGTTGAAATAACACCCTCAGGTTTTATTGATAAAACCATGTCTTATGATGAATATCTAGAATACCCTTCTGTCAAAAAACTCTAACCAAACGAAATATAAGTCTTAATGTTTAGTTGTGAAAATACAACTAAACATTAAGACTTATATTTATGTTCACATTGAAATTTAATTTACATTCACATCAAAAGTTAAACCTCTATTATATAGATCTAAGAAATTAGAAAGAATAATTGCACATTGTTCCCTTGTTAAAACACTGTCGGGGTCGAATACTCTGTCTCCATAATGATCAAAATATCCTTGCATTAGTCGAATTTGTGTCACAATACTTATAGATTGACGCTCTTGTGACCCCTTTACTAAGTGCAAATCATTGTAATTTATGGATGCAGGGTTTATTGTTCTTAAATTTTGCATAAAACGTGATGAATACTCGTATGAATTTGCCATAAATACAGCAGCTTCCTGTCTTGTAATATCTCTTCTTCCTTGATTAGGGTCATCATTTAGATATACACCAAAACTATCTTGACCAAACGTATCTGGAATTCTATTTTCATTTAATCGTGCAATAGGACCTGCAAAGTAATCATCTGAGTCTATATCATCATAGAAATCTGGTCCATGCGATGCATCAATCTTTCCCAAAGTATTGTTTAAGGCAATTGCAAAATGAGTTCTTTGCATTTGTTCAGCAGGCTTAAAATCACCATTCACATTTCCTCTTAAAATTTTCAAAGCTGAAAGTTTTTGTATTGCTTCCCTGGCATAAGAAGTATCAACGTCGGGCTGATCTGCAAAAACAATACCATCTCTTTCTTTTACAACAAAATAACTAAAATGATCAGTTGTGAAAATTATATCTCCCCTCGAATGCGCATTCCCAGCAAACTTTGATTCTACGCTAATTACATCACCATCGTCATCATACTCGGGAACAAGGTAAAATACACCTGTTCTTTCTAAGTTGTTAAATTCTTTGCCATCAGTATCTTTTACGTTCTTTAATTTTATAGTTATCGGTGTTATAAATTCTTCCATTATATCATAATAGTAAACTGTATCTCCTTCTTCTATGCTAAATAGAGTAAACTGATAAACCTTGCTACTTCTTTCTGCATAAGAATCATCATGTAACATCCGATCAATTATATCATCTTTTTCTTCCGTTTCTTCAACGCGTCCCACTAAAACCTTATAGCCATCATTAGCGGTATCTAGCTCTCTTAATGTTCTATAAGGTATAGAAATTTCATATTGTGGATTTTCAACAACTAAATCTTTACCATTATCAACCAAATCTTCTATTAAATCATCCTCTATTCTAAAATTTTGTTTTTCTGGATCATCTGTTGAAAATATGTAAGAATCTAAGTCAACCTGAGGTGTTGGAGTTACCTCAGCAGAATTGTCTTCCGTTATATCTTCCAATAGTTTAAGTGGCTCCTCACAATCATTGTCACAGCCTACTCCCCACCACATCCAATCACCAAAAAACCAAGGAGAACTTCCACCAAAAAAATCCAATACTGCTAATTTATCCTCCTCATTTTCACTTACACTAAATGTTTGCAAGTCATTATCATAGTTAAATGCAATTGATTCCAAATTTAAAAATATATAGCTAACTAACACAAAAAGCAAAGCCAAAGAAAATATAGTCAATACTAATTTCATATGCCGAAAGTAACCTGCCTTTTTTTCTAAAAGAAGATGTGTACCAAACATTATAATCACTTCCTTGAAAATAATTTTTTATACCGTTATTACGTTTACCTAATTTATATCGGCAAATATTACTTTTAACATTAGTATTTTTTTGAAACTTCACCATGATATTAATTGAAATAGTAAATTCCACCATTCACTTCTCAAATAGTGGAATTTACTCTTTTAATTTTATTGTGGCAGATAAATAATAAATTCTGACCCTTTTTCTATCTGGCTTATAAGTTTGATTTCTCCGCCATAAAGCTGGACTATATGCTTTACAATCGATAAACCCAACCCAGTTCCGCCCATCTGCCTAGATCTTCCCTTATCCACCCTATAAAACCTCTCAAACACTCTGGGGCAGTGTTCTTGTGCTATTCCAATACCTGTATCTTTCACACTTATCATAACACGCCCATTATTAAAACTTGCACCAACTTTTACCAAACCATAATTGTTGTTATATTTTACAGCATTATGCACTAAATTAATAAGCATTTGCTTCATTCTATTTTTATTTGCTTTAAAACTAAAATCTTTATCGACCAGATTTTGCAAAGAAAGACCTTTTTCCTTTGCCTCCTTTTGATCTATCTCGAAAACCTCTTCAACTAAATAATATAAATCTATAGATACAATATCCTCATCAATTTTTTTTGACTCTATTTCCGAAAGTTGCAAAATATCTGTTATAAGTAAATGTAATCTTTCCGCCTCTATATCTATAATATCCAAAAACCGTACTGTTCTTTTCATATCATTAACAGTACCACTCTTAAGCGTTTCTATAAAACCCCTAATTGATGTTAATGGAGTTTTTAACTCATGCGTTACATAAGATACAAATTCAGTTCTTATCTGCTCCAATTTTTGTATTTTTGTAACGTCATCAATGTTGATAATCCATCCTATAACCTTATCTTGATTCCTTCTTGATTTTATTGGTGATATTTCTAGTTTTAAAATTTTATTGTTCCCAATCTCTACTTCCGCATCTATACAAATCTTTTTCTCTATAGCAACCCCAAGCATTTCTATAATTTTAGTATCACTAACACAATCATAAATCCTTTTCCCTATAAACTTTGAAAAATCATTAATATCAAAAATCTTTGATGCTACCTGGTTTACCGTTATAAATTTAGATTCATTATCTAAAACCATAATTCCATTGGATATACTATCTATAATAGCACCTATTTCTAGAACTTCTGGATTAGTATTATTAAATAAAACTCCTTCGTCTTTTTCACTATTCATGTTTCTTCACATCCCCTTTGATATTAAACCTATACCCTAACCCTCTTACAGTCTCAATAAACTGTGGATTTTTATCATCATTTTCTAGCTTTTGCCTTAAATAGCGTATATGAACATCTACAGTTCTAGTACCACCATAATAGTCTGTATCCCATACCGCTTGCAATATTTTTTCCCGTGTTAAAACCTGTTTTTTGTTTTTTACAATCAATTGCAAGAGTTCAAACTCTTTATATGTTAAATCCACAATATTACCATTTTTAAAAACCTCACGTGTAAGAAAATTAACCTTTACATCTCCAAACTCGAGTATATCAGAGACTTCTTGTTTTTCTGGTAATTGTCTTCTAAATATAACCTTAACCCTTGCTAAAAGCTCTCTAATACCAAAAGGCTTTGAAATATAATCCTCCGCCCCCATTTCCAAACCTAAAACCTTATCTATTTCATCGCTTTTAGCAGTAAGCATCATTATAGGAATTTTTCTTAAAGTTACATCCTGTCTTAATCTAGCGCAAACCTCTAAGCCATCGATTCCAGGTAGCATAATATCTAGCATGAAAAGGTCAGGCATTGAGTACTTACACTCTTCCAAAAGCGCCTCCCCAGTTTGAAAAAGCTTAACCCCATAACCATTTTCCTCCAAGTTAACCTTTAATAATTCTTGAATATTTTGCTCATCTTCTACAATATATATAGTTTTTTGTGACATATAAACACCTCTTACCAAAATTTAAAATCCAATCTACCCTCATATAACTAAGCACCAATATCAACGGTATAGCTAGCAATTTCTTATCCATTTTAATATATCATATATTACTAAAACCGTCCATTATTATAAATGTGCGTTCATCTAAAGGTAAATTGAAATTGTAAGCGACCCCCCCATCAGAAAGCTAAGATTTCTGTTTATAGTTTTCAACGCAATGTGTCAGTAAGCTTTGTTTTAAAATATTTTAAAACAACAGTTACTTCTTAAATTTTCACTTAGCAAATGCGGCTATCAGCTCTCCAACTCTTAAATCCTCTTT
>CAZTHU010000006.1:0-20859 GCA_964613575.1 uncultured Eubacteriales bacterium
TGTTTCAATTTTTTCAAACTGTGGATCTATATCTATTATATTTTCCCAAGGTTCTTTCATAACCTCTGCAAAATTCTTCATCATTTTTTCCACTATAACCATCTCTACCTCAGTAAATTCCCTAATTTTTTCTACCCCTGTGCCAAATCCACCTAAAACCCTGTCCATAATTGCAAAGGCAATGTTAGGTGACACATCAATAATAATAGACCCAGATAAAGGCGAAAAATTCACTATCCCCAATACAGCAGGGTTAGAAATAGAATTATTAAATTCATAAAAAGTTAGAGGTTCTACAGAGATCACTTCCACATTTACACTCGCTCTTAAATGACCCGACAAGTAGTTATTTAAGAGTCTTGCATAGTTTTCATATATTATATTTAATGTCTTCAAATGATCCTTAGCAAACTTACTAGGACGCCTAAAATCATGAAGCTTAATATTTCTTTTTTCATCATCCAAAGTAGACTCTTCTTTCGAGTCAACCTCTCCAGAATTTAAAGCATTTAAAAGTTCATCAATTTCACTTTGAGATAATACCTCCGACAAATCCTCACCACCTTTCTAAAAGGATATTTCAATAACTTTTTCTTTGGATTTCTAGCTTTCTAATGTCGTCTTTATTCATACATTCAAAAACTAGGTTAAGCATACATCCAACCCTCAATAACCAAATTATATATTAAATCACTATCCGTATCTAAGTTAATTTTTAACACTTCATTCATTCCTTTTAATAGCTCAAGTTTTATACGTTCTCTACCTTCAGGATTTATAACATCATCTGGATGAACACCTTGGAAGTGAACACTTATAAACTCTCTTAACTGATTCGAATAAGAATTAATTTTTTCCACGGGGTCTTTTATCCCTGGTACATCTTTAAAACACAACATCTCTATTTGGGGGATTTGAACAAGTTCAACGTCTACCTCAGGGGTCTTTTTTAATGAATACATTCTCTCTTCTTCAAAAAGCATAATGCTCTGTAAATCATCATAGCTTGGCTTTGGCCTAAGTGCTTCTAAAGGATTTATCTCCTCAGCCTCAAAGTCAAATTCATCATCAATATCCCCACCACTAAACCAAACAAATGATAATACAGAACCAGCAGAAAACATTACGCCTGCTACTAAGAATATTAATACAAATTTTACCTTTTTATTTGACAAAACCTACTCCCTCCACTTCCTATATTTTTACAACATATTCTTTGCACTTATAACATCTATTTATTTCCCTATTCTATATTTATAATAAAAATCCTCCAAAATAGCAAGCTTTTTTTTAATTCATTCAAAAACAAAAAAATGTGTCAACCAAAAATTAACACATTTTCTATTTCCTACAAAAGCTACTGTCAAACTGTCCTATCCTTATTTGGGGTATTTTTAATATCCTTATCTAACACATCTTTTCTACTCTTGCTCTTATTTAAAGTTTCCTCATTTTTAGCCTCAAGCTTTCTAAAAGCTTTTCTAGAATCCCTCGACATCAATTTTATATCTGCACCATTATCTTTTAGACATTTTACTACTTCAAAGTTTTTACGCTCTACCGCTAACTCTATTGCAACTTTAACAATTTTATCTTTCTTTGCTGAAACAGGCACCTCAGAATTCACTTTGCTATTCTCCACACCCGCTAAACCCTTTAAATTATCTACATCTCTTGTTTGTCCAGAATAAACTTCCCAACTAGCAGGACCATCAAACTTCATCTTCGCCCTTTCTTGAACTGTAGGTGCATTCAAATCTATTTTATCTTTATTCTTTTCAATAAAACTCCTTAATCCATCCACATTATCTTTTTCAACTAAAGTATTTAATATAGGCTTATCAGTATTAGTAAGCGTCACAACATGATAGCGCGATACTCTTGCATCTGAAAAAATATCTAATACTGATTTATTTTGATAATCTGAAAGCATCCTATTTTCTTTATCCACTTGATTTACCTTTGCACCACTGTTTATAAGCTCATTTGCTACATCTAATGAGTTTTTCTTTAAAGCAACACCCAAAATAGAACCTTGTGTCTTAGTTTTTTCAACTATTGATATATTATCTTGAGATAAATCATCCACCTCATAATCTTTTGTCTGTTTTTTAAAATCATCAAAACCTTTCATATTGATGCTGTCTCGCGTTATAAGCCTTACGGTTTCCTCTTTATATGTACTATCTGGTTTATGCCCATTCTCCATTTTGTTTTTTATGTCATCTATTTTATTCTCACTCACAGATTTATAAAAATTATAATCTTCTGTAGACTTAAAGCTAAGGCGTTTCATCTCATACTCCCTATAACCTTTTAATTCACCATGGATAAGCTTTTTTACAGAACTACTGTCTACATTTACAGAAAAATCATTCCCCTTTTGTTTTTCTTCAGAGTTAAAATTTTTATCCACAAAAACACCTCATTCCTTTTAGAAATTTACGTTAAAGTTACCAAAACTAATTACATTAATTGTTTAAATTAGATTTACATTACAGATTACAAAACAAGTTATTTCGAACATACAAGACTTGAATATTTTGAGTAGTTTTGATATCATATACTTATGCTCTTCACGATAAAATATCCATTTGATTTGTTTTTTTAACTATAAACATTTTATATCATATTCTTTCAAATGTCAATAGTTTATGTGAAGTTTTTTGATCAAAATAAACATCGTTACTGTTCACTGGGGTGATTGATGACTGAGAATAAAAAAAAACGACATCAAGTTAAATTTCAATAATGAAATAGCAATAGCAGCCGTAACTGAATGTCCCCAAGAATGTTTATAATAACTTAGCAGAAAACCACAAGCCACTACCCTTTAGGGTAGCTGGTTAGTTGACATTTTTTGTCTTTTTACTTCACTAATTAAAGCGTGCTCATCTATTGTCTTTAATTTCCTTTCTTCCATAAGTATTTTACCGTCTACCATAACAGTTTCCACATTATTATGTGTTGCTGAATAAACAATAGTAGGAAACACATCTTTTTCATCATAAGGAGATGTCTCAATCAAATTAAGATCAAGTATAGCCAAATCTGCTTTTTTTCCTTTCTCTATTGAGCCAATTTTATCTTCTTGCCCTAAAACCTTTGCTCCTCCAATAGTTGCCATCTTAAAAACAGTTTTGGCATCCATAATAGTAGGATCAAGAAGCCTAGCTTTATGTATCAATCCAGCCGTTTTCATCTCACTAAATACACTATATGAATTATTAGAAGCAGAACTATCAACAGCTAATCCTACATCTATCCCCGCTTGTATCAACTCAGGAATTTTGGCAAAACCTGACGCAAGCTTTAAATTAGAATTAGGACAATGTGCAACTTTAATCCCTTTATCTTTAAGAATTTGTATTTCTTCATCATCAAGCCACACACAATGTGCCAAAACCAATTTTTCGCTCACTAAATCCATGTCCAAAAAATATTTTATATTCTTCTTTTTCTTTAATTTCATAACAAGCTCAATCTCTCCGCGATTCTCAGAAGCATGAGTATGAATTATTGTATTATACTTTCTTGATAATTCTTTTACCTTTCCAAAAAGTTCATCACTACAGGAAGGAGCAAATCTTGGAGCAAATGCATATTGAATCCTTCCATTATCCCTACCATGCCATTTTTCCAAAAGCTCTACACTTTTATCTATAGAATCCTTAGTATTTTCTAATAGAGAATCTGGTACATCATCACCAATATCCATCATACATTTCCCAGAGATCCCCCTTATACCACTTTCTAAAATGGCCTGAAATATGCTCTCCTGATGATTTACTGTCCCCATATCTAGAAAGCTAGTAGTCCCCGACCTTATAAGCTCAGCTATCCCTAATTTAGCAGAAAGATAATTACTTTTACTTGTATGCGCACCCTCAAATTTCCATATTCTGTCCTTTAAAAAGTCCATAAGCTCTAGGTCATCAGCCCTTGCCCTAAAAATAGCCTGAGTAAGATGAATATGTGGCTGTACAAACCCAGGAACAACAACCTTATCAGATGCATCAACAACCATCGCTCCGTTTACTTTTAAATCTTTTCCAACATTTACTATTTTATCTTCCTTAACAAGAATATCAGCCTTAATAACAGAATCTTTAAAATCATTTGAAACAACTAATCCATTTTTAATAACTATTTCTTCCATCTCCACTTTCTCCCATGTAAAATATTTTCTTTAACACCAAGTGAACTAAGCAACTAAATAATGCGCCCATCTACCTAATACATAAAAATGATTTAATAAAATAAACACATAAACCATCAACCCCACTGTTACTAAAGAGTTTACGAATACAGGTTTTTTAATCCCTTTACCATAAATTGCAACTATTGCTATCGCAATAAATGCTGTAGGTACAAAAATTTTAAATAGCATCATTAAACCAAAATCATGAATAAACAAATCTACTAAAGGATTTTCCTCTGTAGCATAATTATAATATAGACTAATATAAGTTAATATTCCATCTAGTGCATTCAATATGGTGATAATAACAAGTTTAAAAACAACACTCCTCATTGTATTGTCTTTAATCGTTTTTACTATTGCAGACATCCTTCTTCACTCCCCTAAATAATAAAAAAATACCTAGACAAAAAGGTGTCGAAAGAAAGACTCAAAAAACCATCCAACTCGACACCCATTATGATTCTAAAATCCACATAAAGGATACATTTTCCCGTTGTCTTTTTTGTTTAATTCTCAACACTTATCTCTTTGCAGCTGAAGCCTTAGGTCTTTTAGCACCATATTTAGATCTACTCTGTTTCCTATTAGCTACACCAGAAGTATCTAAAACACCACGAACTACGTGATACCTTACACCTGGTAAGTCTCTAACCTTTCCACCTCTAATTAAAACAACACTGTGTTCTTGTAAATTGTGACCGATACCCGGAATATAAGCAGTTACCTCCATACCATTAGTAAGCCTTACCCTCGCAATTTTTCTTAAAGCAGAATTAGGTTTCTTTGGCGTACTGGTCTTAACATTTACGCAAACACCTCTTTTTTGTGGTGCAATTTGATCAGTTGACTTTTTCTTAAGAGAATTATATCCTCTTTTCATAGCTCTCATTGAATCTTTTTCTTTAGACTCTGTTCTTCCTTTTCTTATTAATTGATTAAACGTAGGCATTCTTTTCAAACTCCTTTATTCTAATTATATTATTATTTTCCCATCTAAGTGCAAATTATTTTTATACATTTCATAATCTAGTACAAAATCATTTTAATCAAAACCGCTTCACATGTCAAGTATATTAATAAAACTTATTGAAACTCCTCAACCTGTTAATGATCACACAGGTTGAGGCCGAAAAACGAAATCACTTATACGTTACATCGCAATACATACTTAATTCCTACGGTGTTATAGGCTCTGATATATCAATATGACTCCCATGTGCAGGCAAACCATTAGCAAGAATCTGAATTGAGTTTACACCGGATAATTGTGTAACCGTTTTCGCCAATGATTCGATTAGGTGCATTTCTGTTTCAGAACCAAAATTTCCCGTTTTAATAATATCATCTGAAAAATCGAGAAAAGCAATCCCATTTTCTGTATACGAGTCATTTAATTCTATCCCATCAGGTATAAGTTTTTCATACCTTTCACTTTCGGGTCCCTCTAGTAATGCATTTACTAAAACAGCCTCATTTACTTCATCCTCAAAAGTTCTTGGCTCACTTGCAAGTAAAAACTCTGTTTCAGTTGTTTCCATAAAGTAAAGTTGATAAATAGTTTCTTGTTCTTCTTCCTCTATTTCAACTCCATTTTCTACCTGGGTAACCTCTTCCCCTGTATCTTCATTGGTTTGTGCACCTTGTGTACAAGCTCCCAGTAATCCTCCTAGCAAAAACAAAGCCATGGCTAACATTAAGACTTTTTTCAACATTTAAACCTCTCCTCTCTATCTCTCTAAATTCCCCAAAAATCACAGGGTCGGTTCCTTTGAAGTAAATGGTAACCATGTTTAAATTTTCGCTTTTTCTTTAAGTACACTGACTTTATCAGTCATTTCCCACGTAAAACCTTCATCTTCTCTTCCAAAATGACCATATGCAGCAGTCTTTCTATACATCGGCCTTCTTAAATCCAACTCTTTTATAATCCCTGCGGGTCTTAAATCAAAATTTTCTTTAACCAATTCAACTATTTTTTCTTCTGAAATTTTTCCAGTACCAAAAGTATCCACTCTAATAGAAACCGGTCTTGCAACGCCTATTGCATATGATAATTGAACCTCACATTTACTTGCTAAACCTGCTGCTACAATATTTTTTGCAACGTAACGCGCTGCATAAGTAGCAGATCTATCAACTTTTGTTGGGTCTTTTCCAGAAAACGCACCTCCACCATGTCTAGCATATCCACCATAGGTATCCACGATAATCTTCCTACCGGTAAGACCTGCATCGCCTTGAGGTCCGCCTATAACAAACCTGCCTGTTGGATTTACAAGTATTTTTGTATCATCGGTCATTAAATTACTTGGAATAATAGGTTTTATAACATAACGCATTACATCCCTTCTTATTGTTTCTTGATCAATTTCTGCACCATGCTGAACAGAAACCAACACTGTATCAATATTCACAGGTACATCCCCATCATACTCTACTGTAACCTGAGTTTTTCCGTCTGGTCTTAAATAATCTAGAGTACCTTCTTTTCTAACCTCTGTAAGCTTCTTTGCAAGTCTATTCGATAGAATAATAGGTAATGGCATAAGTTCAGGCGTTTCATCACAAGCAAATCCAAACATAATACCCTGATCACCCGCACCTATTGCCTCTATCTGCTCATCTGATATTTCTCCAGCCTTTGATTCTAATGCTTCATCCACTCCCATAGCAATATCAGGCGACTGTTCATCTATAGATGTAAGAACCGCACATGTTGCACAGTCAAAACCATACTTAGCCCTATCATAACCGATGTCCTTAACTGTTTTTCTTACAATTTTAGGTATGTCAACATAACAGTCTGTAGTTATTTCTCCACTAACTAAAACCAATCCTGTTGTTACCGATGCCTCACAAGCAACTCTAGCACTAGGATCATTGCGAAATATCTCATCTAAAATAGAATCAGAAATCTGGTCACACATTTTATCTGGATGACCCTCCGTTACAGATTCTGAAGTAAAAAGACTTTTTGCCATTTTTATGCCCCCTTTTTAAAAATTTTTTTTAAAAATTTCATTTCCAAAAAAAATTTAACATAAACAAACCCCCTCGTCAAGCAAAACCTATTCCAACTAAAATAAACCAAGTTGACATATTAACGTGTGTGATGTTAATATTATATAAAGGGACTTTTTGACTTAAATAAAAAATGAGGTGAAGCTTTTATGAAAAACTTTAAGAAGAGCAGTATGATTATTTTTGTTTTGTTAGTTTTTATTATCTCTTCATTCATCCTTACATCAATCATTTCAAATGATTTATCACAAGCAAATGAGCAAATAAGCAACGAAAATTCTTCAAAGCTTACAAAAACACTAGCAAACAAACTACCTACTTTTAGTCAAGATGAAATAGTAAAGGTTTCTATTATAACCGAGGATATTCAAAACACAAAGATTTTAGACAAGGCAAGCCAAAAACTTTTTGGTAAGCCATACGATAATCTATCTGATGAAATCTTTTCATTTTCATCAGATAACGACTCATCTTTTGGAGAGTTTGTAAAATTAAAAAAAGATTTTTATAAAAATGCCTATATAAGTCACAATTCAGAGATCTTAAAAGATCTAAACTTTATTGATCAATCTCACTTTGTAAGTAAATTCTCACCATTTCAAACTCTATCTATTAAGACAAAAAATATAGATTTATTAGCAGAAAATCCTCATGTACTTAGCATAGATCTATTGCAAGATATCGATGGAGGTACTGCACTAAATGTAGGGATGCCTCTTACTGCAACTGACTTTACAAAAAATTCTATGGACTTAAGAGGTGATAATGTAAAAATCGGACTTCTTGAGTTCGAAGGTTATCCCGATAAGCACAAAGTTCCAAGCCTTGCTAATACAAAAATAATTTATGACTACGATGAAGATCAAGAAATGATCAATAGCACACACTCCGATCCAGATAGACATAATATGCACGCGAGTATAATAGGAAGTATGCTTGCTGGAAGAAACGGAATATTACCAAACGCAACTTTATACGCTGCCTCAGTAACGAACGGCTCAAGTTTCTATCGCAAGGTTGAATGGCTAATTGAACAAGATGTTGATTTTATAAATTTTAGCGGGTATATAAACTCATTTCTAGATGGTGAATATAATAATACCTCAAAATGGATTGATCACATTTCTCACCAGTATTATGTTCCATACATTAACGCAGCAGGTAACTTTGGTTCAAGACCTATGCCTAGTAGTTCAATGGCTTACAACGCTATAGTAGTAGGTGCTGTAAATACAGGCGATTCAACTAATCACGATAACAACGCCATTTATAGTTTTTCTTCTCGTAACCACGCATCTGAAACCGCCTTAAAACCTGACATCTCTGCTCCCGGTCATGTTGAGCTAGAAAATGATATTTCAGGTATGGGTACAAGCGCATCTGCACCCTACGTATCTGGAACTGTAGGTCAAATGATAGACTATGAACCAAAAATAAGAGACTATCCCGAAGCTATAAAGGCAATTCTTGCTGCCTCTTCATTTAGGCGAACAGCTAAAGATTACGGCACGTATTCTTCCATCCCTACCTATTCAAACAAAGAAGGTGCAGGCTTTTTAGATGCTAGAGATGCAATAAATTGGATACTTAGAAATAACAGATTCTTAGCTACTAGAATTAATTTTTCTAGAAATTACGTTAGAACAATAGATGTTAATAGGAACGAGGCTTACCGTGTTGCTCTTGCTTGGAATAAAGAAGTAAGTACATCAAAAATTTCATCAGGTGACATTTCAAACCATAATACGCTTGTTGATCTAGACCTTTACATTCTAGATGAAGATAGAAATATAGTGGCAAGCTCTATTTCTTCACATAACAATCTAGAACTAGTAAGATTTAGAGCTCAAAGCACGGGAACATATACAATCGTTGTACACCCTTACGAAACACATGGTCAAACAAGTGGATGGATCGGTTTAGCATGGTGGTAAAATTATTAAAAAAAATTATGTAATACTCATTGCGTTATAGTTAATTATCATTTATAATTCTAGTTGAGAAAATATTATCTCAACTTGAATTATTTAAAGGAGGCGCAAGATAATTTATGGATAACTCAAACAATAAAATGCCCCTTCACGGCTTCAACAATTTAACAAAGTCACTCGCTTTTAATATGTTTGACATATGTTATACTAAAACAGCAAAGGATAGGGATGCATATATTTCTTACATTGACGAACAATATAATGCAGAAAGGCTAACTGAAATCCTAACAAATGTAACCAACATAATTGGCGCTCATATATTAAATATATCTAGCCAAGACTATGAGCCCCAAGGTGCAAGTGTTACAATTTTAGTTTGCGAAGAATCCAATATGGATGCACTTTCAACAAACAACCCCGAAACAATAGTAGGGCACTTAGATAAAAGCCATATAACTGTTCACACATATCCAGAATATCATCCAGTCGACGGTGTTGCAACATTCAGAGCAGATATAGATGTATCAACATGTGGGCAAATTTCTCCACTTAATGCTTTAGGGTATCTAATTAGAAGTTTTGATGCTGATATCATGACTCTAGATTATCGTATTAGAGGCTTTACCAGAGATTTAACAGGAAGAAAACTCTTTTATGATCACGATATAACATCAATACAAAACTATGTTCCACCTGAAGAAAGGATTAAATATCACTTTATCGATGTAAATGTTTATCAAGAGAATATTTTCCATACCAAATGCAAATTAAGGGAGTTTGATCTAGATGATTACCTCTTCGGATTTAGCAAAGATGAAATCCACCCTGGAGAAGCTAAAGATATTGAGCGTAAACTAAGAAGAGAAATGGACGAAATCTTTTATGGTAGAAATTTATTAGGACCATACTAATTAAGTAAACAAGTGTCCGCAAATTTTTTTGCTTTTGCATTACAAAAAAGGAGTGTTTTTCTAATGTTAATCCCCCAAGCAGCCAAACCCATTCTAAACGCCGCACCTATTCTTGCTCCTGCTTTGAAAAATGTATTAATACAAAACGCCCCCACTATAGTTGGATCTTTATTACCTAGAATAATAAAAAGAAATTTAAACTTTGATACATCTACAAAACAATATATAGAGATTCAAAAGGATAAGGAAACCCTTAAACAAAAAGCTATTAACCAATATAAGATGTTTTTTAGTGCAGAAGATGCAAAAGCATGGGCTCACAAGCATTTAGACAACCCTAAAACCCAACTAACAAGCCAACAAACCAGAGCTCTTCTTAGCTATTCGTGGAACAAATACGGTCTTGTGAATAAAGCCCTTCGCTCAAATCAAGAGAAAATATCTAGGAGTTCAGAGGGCGAATTGATAACAAATATCCAAGATGTACTTAAAAACTCAAAATTACCTGAAAACATTATAGTATATAGAAGAGTAAAGGAAGATATTTTTAATAACCTTAGCTTTAGTTCTTATAAAGACTTAATCGGTCAAAAAATAAAAGAAAAAGGATTCTTAAGTACCTCTTTATCGCTAGAGAGCCTTGAAGAATGGAAAGATAAGCATAACGTACAAATACAAATAAAAGCTCCAAAAAATGCAAGAGGCTATTACCTTGGTAGCAATAGCCTCTTTGAGGAAAATGAAATATTATTTGATAAAGATTACACACTAAAAATAACAGATATCAAAGCAAACAAACAAAATATATACGTAACATGCGAGCTTATATCTTAAGCTTTATCCTCCCCACCCCATGGAACGTTCTACCGCTTTTTTCCATCTTGTGTACTTCTTCTCTCTTAAAATATCATCCATACCAGGACGGAAAACCTTCTGTATTTCCCATATCTTTTTAATCTCTTCCCTGCTATTCCAAAAACCAACACCCAATCCTGCCAAATAAGCCGCCCCAAGTGCCGTAGTCTCAATAACCTTTGGCCTATTTACGCTTATATTTAAAATATCAGCCTGGAACTGAACCAGAAATTCATTTCTGCTTGCACCACCATCAACCTTTATCTCTTTTATTGGGATACCCGAATCTAGCTTCATAGCTTCTAAAATATCCCTACTTTGATATGCAATAGACTCTAGCGTTGCTCTAATAACGTGTTCTTTTCTAGTACCCCTCGTAATACCAACCATTAAACCTCTTGCATACATATCCCAGTATGGTGCCCCTAATCCAGTAAATGCTGGAACAACATAAACACCACCAGTATCTTCTACCTTTTGAGCCTCATCATTACTTTTAGCAGCATCATCTATTAATTCCAAACCATCCCTTAACCACTGTATAGATGCACCTGCATTAAAAACACTTCCCTCTAAAGCGTAATTCACACCCTCTCCAATATCCCAAGCAACAGTAGTAAGCAACTTATGATTAGATAAAACAGGCGTTGAACCTGTATTTTTTAGTATAAAACACCCAGTACCATAAGTATTCTTTACAGCTCCCTCTTCAAAGCACATCTGACCAAAAAGCGCAGCCTGTTGATCACCTGCAACTCCACTTATTGGAATACTTTCACCTAGTATATCATCACAAAGCTCACCCACTACACCAGATGACTTAACCACCTGAGGCAACATACTAACTGGAACATCTAATTCTCTTAATATGTCTTCATCCCACATTAATGTGTTTATGTTAAAAAACATTGTTCTAGAAGCATTTGAACAGTCTGTAACGTGATTTTTCCCACCAGTTAAATTCCATATAAGCCACGAATCAATCGTCCCTGCCAAAAGCTCCCCCCTACTAGCTTTAACTCTTGCGCCTTCAACATTATCTAAAATCCATTTAATCTTTGTTCCCGAAAAGTAAGCATCTACAACTAAACCCGTCTTTTCATGTATAATACTTTCCAAACCACTACTTTTAATTTCATTACAGATATTAGCAGTCCTTCTACACTGCCAAACAATTGCATTGCTGACGGGCTTTCCAGTCCTTTTATCCCAAACAACCACAGTCTCCCTTTGGTTTGCAATACCAATACTTGAAATCTCACAAGGTGAAATTTTATTATTCTTTAGCACATCCCTTAAAACGGTAAGCTGATCATTCCAAATCTTATTAGCATCGTGCTCTACCCAACCAGGCTTTGGATATATCTGTTCTAATGCCTTATTCTCCATTCCAATAATATCACCATTTTTGTCAAACACAATCGCCCTTGAACTTGTTGTTCCCTGATCTAATGCCACTACATACTTTTTCTCCAAATAAAACATCTCCTTTCGAACATATTAATCTTCTTCATAACAAGTCACACTCATTTTCTCTCGATACTTCTAGTTGCTACAATATCTACTCCCGTACCTAAAATATCCTCAATAACAACATCACCCACCTCTATTGGTGCAGAAACCTCCATTTTCTTTAGTTTTTTTATACAATCAAAAACCAAACCCTTTGGTAGTGAATTACGTGACTTAACCGAAACAAGAGGCACCCCCCCATTATCTACTCTAATCGTAGTTGTAAGCATTCTTAAAGGATTTGTACATTCGTCATAACCATACTTCTCTCCCCGCTTGCACTTATTCCCAGTAACCGTAACCCCACCCTCTTCATTCTGACAAACCTTCATTTGACAACCTAACGGGCAAACAATACAAGTCATATCATTTACGCATTTCACAAAAATCACCCCTCCCTTACTTCAAATACCAATTTATCATTTGGATTAAGGCTCTCTAAGACTTCCCTTTTTAGCTTAACACTCTCCATTTCACCAGGAGCCACCTTAACCTTTTTTTCACTAAACAAAACCTCATCATTACAGCTAACAACTATCTTTACTTTATTAAACACATCGGTAACCCTAAAGAAAAATAGCGCATTTTCTTTTAACCTCTTAGCATCTACACCATGTGGTACAACATACCTAACATTACACCCAGCCTTTGTCTGCATCTGTTTTTTTTGTATGTTATCTAACTCACCCCTTATAAACCTTGATGCCATTTTACCAGCTAAACAACTCTCTCTTGTCACATAATCCACCAAATCATGAACATGCACCACATTTCCACATGCAAAAATTCCATCTACCGATGTTTCCATAGATTCATTAACAACTGGCCCCGATGTTACAGGATCAATCTCCACACTTGCCTGCTTAGAGAGCTCATTTTCTGGGATAAGCCCAACCGAAAGTAAAAGTGTATCACAATCTACAAATGTTTCCGTTCCCTTTATAGGCTTTTTGTTCTCATCCACCTGTGCAACCGTAACACCCTCTAAACGCTTTTTACCATGGATCCCAACAACGGTGTGATTTAACTTTAACGGTATATCAAAGTCATCTAAGCATTGTACAATATTTCTCGTAAGCCCCCCAGAATAAGGCATAAGTTCACATACCATCTGAACCGTAGCGCCTTCCCATACAAAGCGTCTTGCCATAATAAGCCCAATATCGCCAGAACCCAATATCACCGCCTTTTTCCCAGGCAAAACCCCATCAATATTAACAAATCTTTGCGCCGTTCCTGCAGTAAATATCCCAGCAGGGCGCATACCCGGAATATTTAAAGCACCCCTAGTCCTTTCTCTACATCCCATTGCAAGAACAATAGCCTTTGCATTTATTTCAAGTAATCCATCCTCGCTATTTACAGCCGTTACCTTTTTATCTTCCGTAATATCTAACACCATTGTGCCAAGCTTGAAAACTATACCTTGTTTTTCAACATCTTTAATAAACCTATCTGCATACTCTGGCCCAGTAAGTTCTTCTCCAAATACATGTAGCCCGAATCCATTATGTATACACTGTTGCAATATACCACCTAAACATTCATCTCGTTCAAGGATTAATATATCTTTAATACCATTATCAAAAGCCTCTTTAGCTGCAGCTAATCCTGCAGGGCCACCACCAATAATAACCAAATCTACCTTCACAACAAATCCCCCTTCGCACTAAGAGTGCATTATTCCTCATTTTCTCTATTTGTCAAAATATTTGAGCCCTCACCTAGTTTTGTTACATCATGAATACTTACATCAAGCTCTCTAGCTAAAACTTCAACAACCTTAGGTGTACAAAAACCGCCACTACACCTTCCCATTCCAGCTCTAGTCCTTCGTTTAACCGCATCTAAATTTGTTGCACCCGCTGGTCTTTTGATACTTGCTATTATTTCTGCCTCAGTAACCTTCTCGCATCTGCAAACCATTTTACCATATGCCTTATTATCTTTTATATAATCATTTAATTCTTCCTGCGGAATATCTACAAATCTTTTAATTGCCTCTCTCTTTGAGTTAAAAGATCCCTTTTGTATTAAATCAAGCCCTGCTTCTTTTAAAAGATCCACCACATACTCTGCAATAGCAGGAGCCGCTGAAAGCCCTGGAGACTCAATACCTGCAACATTTATAAAGTTTTTTATCTTTTTAGATTCTCCAATAACAAAGTCCCCCGTAGACGGCCTTGCCCTCAAACCTGAAAAAGAGGTTATAACATCTCGTAAATTAACACCTGGAACTGCCTTTAACGCCCCTTCTACAACTTGTTCGAGACCCTCAGGCGTTGTAGATAAGTCATCTTTATCATCTATATCCTGTGCATTTGGACCAAGCAATAAATTACCATCAACTGTAGGGGTTACCAATATTCCCTTTCCAGCATCAGACGGCAATTGAAATATAACATGATTTACGGTACTTCCTTGCGTTTTATCTAATAGTAGATACTCTCCCTTTCTTGCTCCAATATAAAAACTATCATCTCCCGCCATATGCGAAATCTTATCTGCTTGAAGACCAGCAGCATTTACAATTGTTTTAGAAACAATTTCTTTATCCTTTGTTACAATATGAAATAAATCATCCGTTTTTTTAATTTCTAGAACCTCTTGCGACAACATAAGATCTACACCATTTTCCACGGCATTTTCCATCGCTCCTATGCTCAACTCATAAGGACATACAATTCCTGCAGTCGATGCAAGAAGTGCCCATTTAACTTTTTTTGAGAGATTAGGCTCTAATTTTCTTACCTCTTCACCATTTAAAATTTCAAGACCTTTAATACCATTTTTAACACCATTATCGTAAAGTTCCTGTATCCTTTCTTTGTCCTCATCCTTAAATCCCAAAACTAAAGAACCAATTCTTTTAAATGGAACATCTAATTCTTTTGTAACCTTCTGCATTGTAACGTTTCCTTTTACGTTAAAACGAGCCTTAAAGCTTCCAAATTTCGCATCATATCCCGCATGTACAATTGCACTATTTGCCTTAGTAGTACCCATAGCAACATCAGCCTCTTTTTCCAAAACAAGTACACTTGAATTATAAAAAGAGAGACTACGCGCCACCAAAGCACCTATCACCCCAGAGCCTATAACCACAACATCATAAACCATAAAAATCCCCCATCCTCAAAAAAGTTTTCACATTTACATTTTATTCATATCCTAACTACTTTTCAACCCCAATCGATAAAAAAGGCAAGAAAAAAGGGGACAGGTTAGTTTTACAAAAAAGGAGACAGGTTAGTTTTTTCTATTGATAAATTTCAAAATATAAATTACAATATTTATCGAAGTCTTTAAAATTATCAAAGGGGGCGCATTATGAAAAAAATATTACTAGTATCTTCAGAGGTTGCACCATTTTACAAGACAGGAGGTTTAGCAGATGTAGCAGGTTCTTTACCAAAAGCGCTTGCACAACATGATACTGATGTTCGTGTGGTAGTGCCTAAATATAAAAATTTGGCTTCTAAGTATCAAAGAGAATTAAAGAGCATTGGAAATGGATACGTCGACATGCTCTTTCGCTCTATCGGCTTTGATATCCTTATATTAAAAGAAGATGACGTTACTTACTATTTTATAGAACACAATATGTACTTTGAAAGGGAAGGATACTACGGCTATGGCGATGATGGGGAGCGCTTCACATTCTTTTGTAAAGCAGTATTAGAAATGCTTCCATTGATTGGTTTTAAACCAGATATAATTCACTCTAACGATTGGCAAAGCGCAGCTACAAACTTCCTGCTAAGGACAAGTTATCTAAACAACAAATTTTACGAAAACATAAAAACTGTATTTACAATACATAATATGAAATACCAAGGTGTATTTCCCAAAGACGTTATGCATAGCCTCCTAGGAATTAGCTGGGATCATTTCACATATGACAGACTTGAATTCTACGATCAGGTCAACTATCTAAAAGGTGCAATTAACTATTCCGACATTATAACAACCGTTAGTAAAACTTACGCTGAAGAAATAAAGTATGACTTTTTTGCTGAAAACTTAGGGGGAACTATAAGAAATCGGGCAAGTAATCTGTATGGAATTGTAAATGGTATCGACTATAACGTTTTTAACCCTCAAACAGATATAAAAATTTATGAGACATTTAACTCAAACAATTTAAAGAAAAAATATTTTAATAAATCTGAACTACAAGCACACCTCCAACTACCACAAAAACCTCAAACTCCTGTTATATCTCTTATAACTAGACTAGTTGATCAAAAAGGTATAGATCTAATAGACTGTATTTTAAAGAAATTATTAGACTTAGATATACAACTAATAGTTCTAGGTACAGGTGAATACCGCTACGAAGAAATGTTTAAATATTACGCTAAAACACATCCACAAAAAGTTTCCGCCAACATACAATATGACGACACTTTAGCTCATAGAATTTATGCAGGAAGCGACATGTTTTTAATGCCATCACTATTTGAACCGTGTGGACTTAGCCAACTAATTAGCATGAGATATGGGACAGTTCCTATTGCTCGTGAAATTGGCGGTCTAAAAGACACCGTTGTACCATACAACGAGTACACTGGCGAAGGTACTGGCATCACATTTGCAAACTATAACGCACATGAACTTTTAGACTCTATAAAATATGCAATAGATATCTATAACCAAAGAGAATCTTGGCGCGAACTAATCTTAAATGGTATGTCACAAGACTTTAGCTGGAATAGTTCCGCTAAAAAATATCTAAATCTATATAACAAACTCTAAAACAAAGAGCGTAAATAAGCAATCACACTTATTTACGCTCTTTATTTAACCTTTTATAGATTTATATATACAATCTGCCAAATCCATATAGCCCTTTTTTACAGAAACTATCATCGCATCTAATAAGACATCCCTTTCTACCGTCTGCCAATTTATAACAAATCCCCGTATTCTCGCCAAACACCTTATATATTCCCTTATTGTTCTACCATTTCCCTCTCTAAAAGGATGAATCATATTTAACTCTGACATGTAGTACGCAAGCCTATAAGAAAATTCATCTATCTTCAAACCTTTTAAATAATTTTCTTCTTTTAAGGATTTAAACATAGCATCAAAGCTTTCCTTTATATGCTCACAACTACAAAACCTCGTGTCACCTTTAACAAGATTTTCATTCCTAGTTTTCCCAGCAAAAGGATATATGTCACCAAATAAATATTTATGTATACTGGATAAATGAGAGAAGCTAAACCGCCCTCTAATAGGACGTACACTTAACTCAGATATTCTATTTAATGTAATATCTGTCTCAATGCTAGTTAAAAGTTCTTGTTCTTTTAAGTTGAAATTATTTATAAGCACAGGAACATCTTCATAAAAATAAATGGATCTACCATCCGTTGTATAAATCATTATTTTAAATATCTTTCTATTATCTTTCTAGTCACATCATTTTTGCTAATCTTGCCCTCTAAATGTTCTCTTGCTAATTCTAATGCAAACTTACTTGGTTTTAATCCTTCCATTTCAACAGAAGCATTTGCATTTTTTAGTATTCTTGCCACATCTTTTGTAGACACATTATCCCTCCGTTTCAACAATAGCACTTCTTTTATAGATTCACAATTTCTCCACTCTTTCATTATAACATAAAGGTAATTATTTTAATACAAAACTTAAAATTTTTAACCTTTATCACTCCCAATATTCTTACATTGTTCTTGAACCTCTAAAAGCATTCTAAGCTTATCATCTAAAGCATTTAACTCCCCTTCAATATTTTGAATTTCTTCTTTATTATCCCTCTCCTTTAAATAAAAATCTTCCCTATTCGAGATATTGTTCTTAAATATAACTTCATAATTTTCTCTCTTTTTATTATATAGCCTAAAAATCTCTTCAAAATAATGTTCTTTTCTTGATGGTCTTTTTAAATACCCATCCTCCGTTAATTCATTTGCGCATAACTTATTTATATCTTTTATTGTTAACTCATATTCATCAATACTTACTTCGACCTGTTTCAGATTATTCTTTGCATCTTTTGATATTTTTTGAAGTGTTAAAAGCCTCCTTACTTCATCTTGCGTGCGTCTTATTTCTAATAAAAGATCTTGAAAGCTAGACAAAACAATTGAATACTTATTATTAAGTTCCAGCAAAGATTCTTTCAATAAATTTCTAATATTATTATTTTTTTTAACCTTAACGTCAGACTTTTCACTTATCTGTTTTTTAGGCTCTTTATTAGAATGCTTATTTTTATTTGTGTTTGTATTTGCATTTGCATTTGCATTTGCATTTTTATTTTTATTTTTCTCATTTGAAATATTTTGATTAGCTTTCACATGATTCCCTTTTTCACTTGCTTCATTTTGCTTATCATCGATTTCCCCATCTTCTTTATAACTAAAATAATCCTTATTTTCATCTAAATACTTATCTAAATCCTCATCATTATTATCTGCCTCTAGCAAATCATCATCCAAATCTTTTTTTTCACCCGAGTCAACATATTCACTTTGAAATGTCTTAGATGCTAAATCAACATATTGCTTATTTTGCCTTTCAATATTTTCTATCATCTCTTTATACTTTTTATAGAGTTGACGTTTATCCTGTATAGATTTCACCTGTTTTTGATAGTCCTCTTCAGATGACAATCCGCTTTCTGCAAGCTTAAGCTCAATAGATTCTGCCTCTTTAATCATATTCTTAAACTTATCTTTAACTTCCTTAGAAACATCGTCTGTCGAGTTTATTTTTTTATTTAAATTTATAATTTTACCAGTCATCAATTTATATTTATCAATAAGACCTTTAGCATGTTCTAGATTTTTTTGACTTTTTTCAATTTTCAGCTCTAAAACCTTAAGCTCAGCTTTAAGCTTATTTATAGCACGAACATTTTTTTCTATATCTTTAGAATATTTCCCATTTTGAGCCTTTGTCAACTTTTCATCCATAAAAACACCCTCCCGATTTATATTATCGGCTTTTAAAAAATTTTACTTATACTTTTCAAAAAAAGAAACAAGAAATTTATTCTTGCTTCTTTTTCGGAAAAATATACCATTTTAATACGTTTCAACAAAAACCTCAAAATGAGCCTTAGGATGAACACACGCAGGACAGACATCTGGCGCACCAGAACCCTCATGAATATATCCACAATTACCACATTTCCATTCTATTTTGCTATCTTTAGAAAAAACTTTCTGACCTTCAATATTTTCAGCAAGTTTTAAATACCTAGCTTCATGTCTTTTTTCTACATCAGCAATCATCCTAAAACCAACTGCTACTTCCGGAAAGCCTTCTTCATCAGCCACTTTTGCAAATTCAGGATAAAGCTCTGTCCATTCTTCATTCTCACCACTAGCTGCTGCCTTTAAATTCTCAAGAGTCGTACCTTGCGCAACGGGGTAACAAGCATTAATATCAATAGCTGTAGGTATTTCGTCTTTCAAGCCCTCAAGCAAGAATTTATAAAACCTTTTAGCATGTTCTTTTTCATTATCCGCAGTTTCAGTAAAGATATCTCTCATTTGTTTGTACCCTTCTTTATCTGCGACTTTTGCATAAAAAGTATAACGATTTCTTGCTTGAGATTCCCCCGCAAATGCTTTTAGTAAATTTTCAGCAGTCTTAGTTCCTTTTAAACTTTTCATCCAATTACACCTCCTAAATTTTTGAGTGCATTCAACTTTCTTAAAAGCACTCTAAGCCTGATTATACCCTGTATAAAAAAACTTGTCAATCAAAAAAAGATGCCAATATAATGGACATCTTTTAAAAAATTAATGATCGTGCACCCATCCTCGACAACTAAATACAAGTGTAACCAAAGCAGTTAACTCCAACTAGGCACCCTCTCGGCACACAAAAGTATCTACTTACCGCTGCTTTCTTCCGAATCTGACGGGGTTCATAGGCTTTTGTTGCGAAAGACCCAATTATCAACGTTACTTACTAAGGGCAAGCCTTGCACATACTTGCCTCAGACAGGAGTTCAACCCTGCTATAGCGGATTGCAGGCTACAGGGCACCGCTACCTCCCCATCTAGCACAATCAAATATTGACTTAACACTCATTACAGTATAAAGCATTATCAAGCTAATATCAACCCCTTTTTTTATTTGTGATTTTAAAAGTGTACCAGCAGTTACAAGTCAGTCGGGTAAATTTCATGTATGAGGATAAGAAAAACAATATCACGTTAAATCTTAATAGTGAAAGAGCAACAACAGCCGTTGCTGAATGTTTCAAATAATATTTCGGTAAAATGCACACGATGTGAGTAGAGAACATATTTTAGCTTGCTAAAATACTGTGAATCACTTACTCCCTTTTATGAAATAAAAGGGAGCTTCCGCTCTTAACCGACCTAAATATTTTGAAACAAAGCTTACGGATGTATTGCGATGTAACGTATAAACAGAA